>NZ_JBBJUP010000023.1:0-92901 GCF_037727765.1 Pseudonocardia spirodelae
GCGGGGTTCTGCGGCTCGCCGTCGCCGGCGTCCGCGCCGCCCCCGGCCTCGGGGCGGTCCTGCACGGTCACCATCGCCGGCCGGAGGACCCGGTCGGAGATCCGGTAGCCCCGGCGCAGCACCGTCGACAGCACGGTGACCGTGGGGCCGGAGCCTTCGGCCGGCTCGTGCTGCACGGCCTCGTGCAGCTGCGGGTCGAAGGACTCGCCCTCGGCCCCGAACGGCTCGAGGCCGAGCTTCGTCAGCACCGCCGTGACCTTGTCGGCCGCGGCCTTGAACGCCCCCGTGAGGTCGCCGTGCTGCTCGGCGCGCTCGAAGTCGTCGAGCACCACCAGCAGGTCACCCGCGAAGGAGACCTTCGCGTCGACCCTGGCCTGCTCGCGGTCGCGGTCGGCCCGGCGCCGGTAGTTCGCGTACTCGGCGCTGACCCGCTGCAGGTCCGCGGTGCGCTCGGCGGCCTCGGACCGCAGCTTCTCGACCTCCGGGTCCTCCCCGTCGGCCGGGCCCGCGACCTGCTCGCCGTCCCCGGCCGGGGCCGCCGCGTCGGCGGCCCCGGTCGTGGTGGCGTCGGTGCGGACCTCGCCGGTCTCCGGGTCCACCTTGCGGCGGTCGGAGAACGTCACCGGCTCCTCCTGCTTCTGCTCGTCTGCCATGTCGACCGTCCTGTCGTGGAGTGGATGGCCGCCGGCCGTCACTTGTCGCCCTTGGCGTCCTTGTCGTCGTCCACGATCTCGGCGTCGACGACGTCGTCCTGCTGCTGACCGGCGGAACCGGACGCACCGGCGTCTCCGGCCGCACCCGCGGCGCCCTCGGCGCCGGGCTGGGCGTACAGGGCGGACCCCATCTTCTGGGACTCGGTGGCGAGCTTCTCCATGGAGGACTTGACGGCCTCGTGGTCGGTGCCCTTCAGCGCCTCCTGGGCCTCGCCCAGCGCGGCGTTGACCGAGTCCTTGACCTCGGACGGGAGCTTCTCGTCGTTCTCCTTGACGAACTTCTCCGTCTGGTAGACGAGGGTCTCCGCCTGGTTGCGGGTCTCGGCCTCCTCACGACGCTTCGCGTCTTCCTCGGCGTGCGCCTCGGCCTCCTTGACCATGCGGTCGATGTCGTCCTTGGACAGCGCCGAGCCGCCGGTGATCGTCATCTCCTGGCTCTTGCCGGTACCCATGTCCTTCGCGGACACGTTGACGATGCCGTTGGCGTCGATGTCGAAGGACACCTCGATCTGCGGGACGCCGCGCGGGGCCGGCGCGATGCCGGTCAGCTCGAACATGCCGAGCTTCTTGTTGTACGCGGCGATCTCGCGCTCGCCCTGGAAGACCTGGATCTGCACCGACGGCTGGTTGTCGTCCGCGGTGGAGAAGATCTCCGAGCGCTTGGTCGGGATCGTGGTGTTCTTCTCGATCAGCTTGGTCATGACTCCGCCCTTGGTCTCGATGCCCAGGGACAGCGGGGTGACGTCGAGCAGCAGGACGTCCTTGACCTCACCGCGCAGCACACCGGCCTGCAGGGCGGCGCCGGCGGCGACGACCTCGTCCGGGTTGACGCCCTTGTTGGGCTCCTTGCCGCCGGTCAGCTCCTTGACGAGCTCGGTCACGGCCGGCATCCGGGTGGAGCCGCCGACGAGCACGACGTGGTCGATCTGGTTCACCGAGATGCCGGCGTCCTTGATGACCTGGTTGAACGGCTGGCGGGTGCGGTCCAGGAGGTCCTGGGTGATCCGCTGGAACTCCGCGCGGGACAGCGTCTCGTCCAGGAACAGCGGGTTCTTGTCCGAGTCGACCGTGATGTAGGGCAGGTTGATGCTGGTCGAGGACGAGCTGGACAGCTCGATCTTCGCCTTCTCCGCGGCCTCGCGCAGCCGCTGCATCGCCATCTTGTCCTTGGTCAGGTCGATGCCCTGCGAGGACTTGAACTTGTCGACGAGCCAGGTGACGATCCGCTCGTCCCAGTCGTCGCCACCGAGGTGGTTGTCGCCGTTGGTCGCCTTGACCTCGACGACGCCCTCGGCGATCTCGAGCAGGGACACGTCGAACGTGCCGCCACCGAGGTCGAAGACCAGGATGGTCTGCTCCTTGTCGCCCTTGTCCAGGCCGTAGGCCAGCGCGGCCGCGGTCGGCTCGTTGACGATGCGGAGCACGTTCAGGCCGGCGATCTGGCCGGCCTCCTTCGTCGCCTGACGCTGCGCGTCCTCGAAGTACGCCGGCACCGTGATGACGGCGTCGGTGACCTCGTCGCCCAGGTAGGCCTCGGCGTCCCGCTTCAGCTTCTGCAGGACGCGGGCGCTGATCTCCTGCGCGGCGTAGGTCTTGCCGTCGATCTCCGGGGTCTTCCAGTCGGTGCCGATGTGGCGCTTGACCGAGCGGAAGGTGCGGTCCGAGTTGGTGACGGCCTGGTTCTTCGCGGACTGACCGGTGAGGACCTCGCCGTTGCGTGCGAACGCGACGATCGACGGAGTGGTGCGGGCACCCTCCGAGTTCGCGATCACCGTCGGCTCGCCACCCTCGAGGACGGCGACGACGGAGTTGGTGGTCCCGAGGTCGATACCGACCGTACGAGCCATGGTGACTGCCTCCGTGGATGTGGGGGTATGAGTGCGTCCGGCTCAAGTTGTACCAGGCCGGGGAGCAGCTCGCGCATCGCCCTTGAGTGGGTCCTGCTCAACTTGCTCTCGTGGCGGTCAACGAGCACCCCCGCAGACTTGTTCCCGGCCGACTCAACTTTTCTCCGGCCGGTTCCCGCCGGCACGCGACGTCGCGCCCCCGGGCCCCGGTTCGCGGCTGCGACGGGTTCGGCCGGACGCCCCACGGCGGCCCGGCCGGCCGCCTACCGTGCCCGCCCGTGAGTCCCGGGAGCACCGCGACCGGCACGCCGTCCCGGCCCCCGAGGAGCCGCACCGATGATCGACTGGACCCGCGCCACCGTCCTGTCCGCCGCCGAGTTCGACGTCGCCCGCGACCTGCTCGACCTCGGCCGCAACCCCGCGGTCCTGGAGCTGCTCGGCCCCGGGGCCACCGACGTCGAGCGGGCCCGGGTCGTGCGGGAGTGCCGCGACTCGCTGGCCGCGCGCGGCCTGTTCACCGGCACCGCCTTCGACGAGGGCCTGGTCGACGACCTGCGCACCGTCGTCGCCCCGGAGTTCCAGCACGACCTCGTCGTCGCGCCGCCCGCCTGGCAGCGGGCGGTCGTCGCGCGGCGCGCCGGGCGGGCCGTGCTCGCCACCCGCATCGACGACGACGTCGCGCTGGTCCGCGTCCGCCCCGACGACGCGGCGGCGGTGCTCGTCGCGCTGCTCGGCGAGGTGGTCCCCGGCCCCGGCGCGACGGCGCGCATCCCCGCCGCGGTGCTGTCGGAGGCCGCCGGGCTCGCCGGCGGCGACGCGGACCGGCTCGTGCACGAGCTGCTGCGGCGCGGGTGCACCGCCGCGGAGGCCGCGCTGGTCCGGCGGATGGGGCACCTGGACGGCATCGCCCAGCTCGGGGCCGGGCGCAAGGGGCCGGACCCGTGCCGGGCGCCGGGTGTCCTGCTGGTCCACGCCACCCCCGAGGGCTGCTACCTCGCGCGCACACCGACCCCGGACGTCGTCGGCGGCCCGCTGCCCGCCGACGCCGTGGTGCACGCCGGGCCGGCCGACGCGGCACGCCTGGTCCGCGAGCTGGACCGGCTCGCGGACGCGGCCCGGTGCCGTCGCGCACCGGTCGGCGCGCACCGGGCGTGGTGACCCGGCTCAGGACAGGACGACGGTCCCCCGCGGCACCTGCCCCGCCGACGCGGGCGGCACCGTGTCGGGGGCCGCGACCCGCACCGGCAGCGAGCCGGGCACGACGCGGTCGTCGGCGTCGCGGTACTCCAGCTCCCCGTCCGGCCCCAGCTCGGTGACGTAGCCGTGCCGGGCGAGCTGGTCGTCGTCGAGCTCGGTCAGCGGCTCGGCCCGCACGGCGGACACGTCGTACTCGGGCCAGACGACGTCGGGGTAGGCGTCGTGCAGGTCGGCGAGCAGGCCGACGAACACCTGCTGCCAGCGCACGGGCATCGACTGGGCCAGCGACCGCGGGACGACGAGGTGGTCCGGGCAGGCTCCGCCCGGGGCGACGGTGTCCAGGTAGTCCGAGAGCGGGGAGCGCATGGCGCCCATGATGGGGCCTGCACCCCGCTCAGGCGGGGTTCGGCGTGGTCCCCGGCCGGGTGGCGAGCGGGACGAGGTCCCCGAAGTCCCACGGCACCGGCTGCACGCGGACCGGGAAGTTCCGGTTCGGCGCCTCGACCATCCTGCCGTCGCCGAGGTACATCGTGACGTGGTAGATCGTCGCCGGGTCCGTGGTGTCGTGGGCGTAGAACAGGAAGTCGCCCGGCTGCGCGTCGCGGACCGGCAGGTGCCCGCCGGAGTTGTACTGGTCGCGCGAGACCCGCGGGATCGTCAGGCCTGCGGCCTCGTAGGCGCGCATGAGCAGCCCGGAGCAGTCGTAGGAGTCGGGGCCGGTCGCGCCCCACACGTAGGGCTTGCCCAGCTCGCCCAGCGCGAACCCGATCGCCGCCCCGGCGACGCCCGGGGGCAGCGCACCGGTGGTGCCGGGCGCGCAGCCGGTCGGGTTGGCGACGTCGCCGATGTTCTCGACCAGCGCCGCGGCCAGGCCCTCCCACTTGGCGTAGGCCAGCGGGAACGCCGAGCGCTGCACCTCCTGCGCGGCGACGGTGACCGGCAGGGACTCCCACCCCTGGATCTCCGTCAGCCGCTCGTAGAAGATCCGGCTGCTGTAGGCGGGGTCGGTGACCTGGGCGGGGGTGCCCCACCCCTGCGACGGCCGCTGCTGGAACAGCCCGAGGGAGTCCCGGTCGCCGTAGTCGATGTTGCGGAGGGTCGACTCCTGCATCGCGGTGGCCAGCGCGACCAGCCACGCCTTGGGCGGCAGCTGCATGTCCTTGGCGACGGAGATGATCGCCGCGGCGTTCTGCTTCTGCTCGTCCGACAGCGTCTCGAAGGTGGCTCCCCCGCCGCCCCGGCCGACCGTCGCGGTGGAGATGCCGGTGTCGCACCAGGCCGCGTTCGAGCGGCCGCCGCCCAGGTTCGGGCTGAACGCGAGGAAGCCGACGGTCAGGAACAGCACCAGCGCCATGCCGATGGCGACGAACGGCAGCAGCAGCCGCAGGGGGCGCAGCGCGCGGGTGAGCGGGGTGCTCATGCGCGGTCGTAGCGGGACACCTTCCAGCCCGCCTCGGTGTCGACGACCAGGACCTTCAGGGTCAGCGTGTCGGTCGGCACGGTCGCCTCGACGCTCTTCGGCGCGACCCGCGTCGCGGTGGCGGGCCCGGTGACCCGGGAGGCGGGCACGTTCGCCGGGTCGACGCCGGCGAGCACCCCGAGGAACTCGTCGGTCGTGTACGGGCGCAGGCCGGCGACCCACTGCTGCGCGGTGCCGCCCTCGGGGTGGTTCACCCAGGCCGACGCCCACACCCGCGCGGTCTCCAGCGCCGCCCGCGGGGCCTGCGCCACCGGCAGGGACTCCGGGGTCAGCTCGGGCACCGGGGGCAGCAGCGTCGGCGTCGGCGTCGCGGCCACGCCGGACGAGCCGCCGTCCCAGCGGTTGCCGCCGGTGGTCCCACCGTCGACGAGACCGCCACCGGCGGTCCCGCTCGCGTTGCCGAGCGAGACCAGGCCGAACACGAGACCGCCCAGGACCAGCACCGTGACGGCGAGGCGGGCCGGTGAGCGCAGCGGCCACTGCCAGATGGCGCGGTAGGCGCCGGCCCGGCCGCGGGAGGACCTAATCGGCACGGTCGCCCCAGACGTCGCCGCCGGTGCGGGCCGCCCGCGGGCGGTAGATCTTGTAGACGGGCACCCCGTCGACCAGCTCCGGGGTCACCGGGGACGGGTCGCCGGGGCGGCGCGGGCCGGTGTCGTCGCGCCGGTAGATCGAGCGGTCGTCGACCTCGCCGGGGTCCACCCGCGGGGCGAACCCCGTGTCCGGGCGCCCGGAGGCCCCGACCGGGAGCGCCCCGCGGCGCGGCTCGGCGATCCGGGCGGCCTCCGGCGCGACCGGGGCGACGGTGCGCCGGCGCGGCAGCCGGGCGCCCGGCCCGGCGACGGTCTCGGCCTCGGGGCGGGCGGCGTCGGTGTCGCCGGGGCCGCCGGGGGTGCCGCGCTCGGACCACCAGCGGGACTGGCGCTCGGCGGCCGGGTCCGGGCCGCGCATCCGGTTCCACACCCGCGACACGGGGCCGTCGCCGATGCCGGGGACGATCCCGCCGAACTGCTCGCGGGTGAGCGTCACCATCGAGACCAGCCGCCGGAACGGCCGCGCCACGGCCCACAGCACGAGCGTCACCACGCCGGTGACCAGCAGCGCGAGCCACAGGTCGACCCCGGAGCCGGGGGCGAACAGCGACACGACGAGCAGCGCGTGCAACCCGGCCAGCGCCCCGACGACCAGCGTGTTCACCACGGCGGCCCCGCCGACCCGCAGGATCGCCGGGACGACGTCGGGTTTCAGCAGCGCGACGACGGCGATGGCGGGCGCCGTCACCACCATCAGCCGGATGATCAGCAGCGCGACCAGCACCAGCACCTTGGACAGGAGCTGGAACAGCGCGATGCACGCGGCCTGGATCAGCGCGAGGGTGCCGGCGCCGATCCGGCTGCCGGACGCGCCGGTGAAGTAGGAGTAGCGGTCGCCCATCCGGTCCGCGAGCGCGGAGTACTCGGACTTCTTGCGCTCGGCCGTCTCGCTCGTGTCCTCGCCGCGGTCGACCTCGTCGATGGTGAACGCCTGCGCCCGCAGCAGGTCACGGCCCAGCTCCCGGGCCTGCGGGACGTCCGGTGCGCCGAAGGTGCCGCGCAGCCAGTTCTGGTAGGCGACCTGGTCGACGAGCACCGTCGGCAGGGTGTCGCGGGTGCCCAGGCCGACCTGGCCGAGGAAGCCCTCCTGCATCTGCGTGACGCCGTCGAGCAGCAGGTCGTCCGCGGCCCGCGACCAGTCCACCGGGGCCAGGTACGCGGCCGAGCCCAGCATGAGCGCGAGCACGGCGATGCCGGTGCGCTGGGCCTGGCGGGCGAGCTCGCCGCGCATCGCGAGCAGCAGCACGATGATCGCGAACCCGAGCAGGGCGAGCCCCACCCAGGTGGTGAACACCGTCTCGTACATCGCCCGGGTCGCGGTGGTGATGACCTGGTCGAGCGGTTCGAACAGGGCCCCGCCGTCGGCGATGAGGTAGTGCGCCCAGTTGACGCCGCCGACGGTCAGCTTGGCGACGTTGAAGACCTGGTTGCCCAGCCAGGTGTCGGTGGTGACCGACGGGTTCAGCACGCCCGACGCGGCGCAGCCCAGGTCGTAGTTGTGCCAGACGAGCCCGGCGTAGCCGACCTCCTCGTAGACCGACCCGGCCTCGCCGTGCAGTGCCGACGGCCGGTCGAGCGACCCGACCAGACCGGTGCCCGGGCGGTCGGGCTCGGGCGGGGTCTTGCAGTCCAGGGCCTGCGCCATCGCCGGGGTGCCGAGCAGCAGCGCGCCGCCCGCGACGGCGGTGACCAGCAGGACCGCCGTCGGGCGGCGACGGCGGCGGGTCGTCTCCGGGGTGTCGGGCCGGCGGGCCCGGCGCGCCCGGCGCACCGAGACGACGACGGCCGCGAGCAGCACGCCCAGCACGACCCAGGGCCCGGCACCGCCGGTGGGGTCGGCGCCCGCCGTCACCGTCCGTCCCCGTCGGGGGGCGGGACCGGGGGGTGGCCGTTCGCGGAGCCGTCCACGGGGGCGGAGCCGTTCACCGGGGCGGAGCCGTTCACCGGGGCGGGTTCGTCGACCACCCAGTCGTCGTCGAGCTCGTCGAGCAGGTCGAGCTGCTCGTCGTCGTAGAGCTCCGCACGCCCGACGGCGGCGTCGGTCGCCGCGACGGACACGACCTGCACCCCACCGGCGCGGATCCCGCCGGACAGCACCGGGTCGTCGTCGCCGGGGCCGATCCGGGTGTCGGTGGTCAGGTCGATCTCGTCGCCGTCGAGGTCGGGCAGGGCCACGGGCACCGGCTCGCGCCGGGCCGGCAGCGGGCTCGGCTCGTCCGGGGCGGTCATCTCCGGGTGCCCGGGCGCGGTGAGCGCCGGGCCGCCGGACCGCGGGGCGGCGACGCGGGCGGCGTCGGGGTTGGTGTCGAGCGCCTCGCGGACGTGCTCCAGGTGCGGGGCCTCGAGGTCGATGCGGACCTTCTCGACGCCGCCGTGGCCGTCGGCGAACACGAACTGGCGGGGCGCGTCGTCGGGCCGGTCGTCGTGGCGGGGGCGCGGGGACAGCGTCCCGAGCATCTCCTCGTAGCCGACGTCGGTCGGCACGCGCAGCAGCCGCAGCGCCTCGGACTGCGCCTCCTCGTCGTCGGTCCGCCCGACGAACACCGCGTTGACCAGCGACGCGAACCCCGACACCCGCAGCAGGTCGCCCGCCAGCTGGGAGGCGAACAGGGCGCGGACGTTGAACTTGCGGGAGTCGCGCGCCAGCCGGTCGATGAGCACCTTGCCGGTGGGCACCTGGGACAGGAAGTGCGTCTCGTCGAGCGCGACGCCCTTGCGCAGGTTGCGGTCGGCGTCGTAGATCGTGCGCTGGGTCAGCCAGGACGCCAGGTTCAGCAGCTCGACGCCGAGCGACTCGTTGTCGGTCCACTCCTCGCGCGGGCTGCCCGGACGCGGCAGCGACAGCCCCTGCATGGTGAGCACGGTGAGCCGGTAGTCGCGGTCGGCGTGCCAGGGGTCGGCGCGGGTCTCGTCCGGGAACAGCAGCGCGGCCTGCGGGAGCTCGCGGCGCTCGTCGAGGAAGTCGGCGACGACGCCCGCGTGGTCCTCGCCCTCGGCCGCGTTGCGGCGCAGCGCGTCGATCACCATGCCGGGGTGGCGGTCCGGGGAGCCGCCGACCTCGCGTACGGCGCGCAGCAGCACGATCCGGGTGTGCGGCTGGCGGGCGATCTCGTACGGCAGCAGCCCGGACAGCACGTCGAGCACGAGCCGGCGACGGGTGGCCGCGGCCAGCGAGCGCTCCCGCTTCCAGGCGCGCTCGGGGTCCTCGTCGTCGGCGAAGTGCTCCGGGCGCGGCTCGGCCACCACCCGGTACGGGTTGAGGATGCCGGGGTCGGCGCGCAGCAGGTTGATGTGGCGGGAGAACGGCGCGAGCTCCGGCAGCCGGGTCAGCTCGGCCAGCGGGCCGGACGGGTCGAGCACCGTCCAGCGGGCGCCCGCGCGCAGCGTCTTGTAGACCACGAGCCCGGTGAGGAACGACTTGCCCGACCCGAGCCCGCCGACGATCGCGGTCAGGCCGGACGCGCGCCGCACCTCCTGCGCGAGCCACGGGTCCCACGCGACCGGGCGCCGGGTCGCGGTGCAGGTCTCGCCGAGCATGATCCCGCGCCGGTCGCCGACGGACGCCGTGGCGGCCGGCACCGCGGCCGCGGCCCAGGTGACCGACCCGCGGCGCCGGTACGCCGTCGACGCGAGCGGCTCGCCGGGGATGAACTCGCGCGCGTAGCGGTACTGGGCCTCGGGGTGCTCGATCTGCACCTTGGGCCGGTACAGGTCGACGACCTGCTGCGCGCGGGTGGTGGCCTCGGCCTCGTCGCGGCCGGAGACGGCGATCCGCCACCAGCCGTAGAGCCGGGTGTTGAGCTGGGTGAGCCCGGTGGTGAGCTCGTCCTCGACCTCCAGCACCCGGTCGGCCTGGCGCGCCAGCGACATCGGCGGGTCGAGGTCGTGGTCGTGGGTGTAGTGCCGGATCTGGCTGCGCACCTTGCCCATCTGGCGCTGCAGCTCACCGGTGACGTCCTCCGGGCGGCGCACGTAGATCCGCGCGGACCACTCCACGGGGAACGGCAGCCGGTCGGAGTGCTGCATCCACGGGTCGTCGATCTCGGGGATGCGCAGGCCCTCCATGAGCCCGACCGACAGCACGGCGACGTTGCGGGTGACGGTCTGGCTGCGCATCCGCCCGACGACCTGCACGGTCGGCGCGTACGGCTCCTGGTGCAGGTCCACGCCCTCGGTGAAGGCGGCGAGGTCCTCCGGCTCCCAGGTCGACACCCCGCGCGGCACCGACGACAGCCCCCGCGGTGCGGGCAGCCCGAGCGCCACCGAGCGGTGCATGAGCCAGGCCATGTCCTCCGCCCCGGCCGGGACGGCGTCGAGCCCGGACCCGGCGACGAGCACGTCGAGGTGGTTGACCTCGGACTCCAGCGCGGCCAGCTCGGCCCGCACCGCCGAGGGCACGATCCGGTCCAGGACGGGTGCGGCGCGCTCCACCCAGCGGTCCAGCAGCCCGCGCCCGGAGACCTCGATGCCGAGGAAGACCTCCTTGTCCGCCATCGACAGGCCCATGAGGTGGCGCTGCTCGCCCTCCAGGAAGCCGTCCCAGCCCAGCGCGCCGGGCACGTCGGGCATCCGGCCGATCGCGTTCTGGTCGAACGACTCGGCCCACATGTGCACCGGGTAGGGCCGGGTGGTGACGCGCAGGTGCAGCCAGCGGCCCTGCAGCTCGCCGAGCTGCGCGGCGATCTGGCGGATCAGCACCTCGCGCTGGTTGTCGCTGCGGAAGCTCCAGGCCTGCGCCGCGAGCCGGTACCAGGCCATGACCTGGCCGTTCGTCCGCGTGAGGTGCCCGTCGATCGAGCGCAGCGCGATCGACGGCGTGTAGTCCGACCCACCCTCGCCGGCCCGGGCCCGGCGGCGCCGCGTCGAGGTGCGGGGGGTGCGCTCAGGTGCGGCCACGGTGGCCACTCCTGCGCCACGGATCGGGGTGGCTGGACCGCGCGGGCGTGCTCACGCCGCGTCCGCGCGAGGCGCCGCGGCCCCGCCGGAACCGTCCGGGACGCGGTGCGCTGCCGGGCTCGGGCAGCGGCGGCACGACCCGCCGCGGTGCGGGGCCGGCCGCGTCCTGCGGGGGCACGGGGACCGACACCACGGGCGTGCCGTCCGCGACGACGGCGGTGGGCAGCGCGGTGCGGCGCGGGGTCCCGAGCGCCCGGGCCGGTCGCGACGACGGCGTGCCCGGCCGGGCGCGGGTCGCGTGCACCCGGACGTGCCCGGCACGCACCGAGCCGCCCCCGGCGCGCCGTCCGGCCCGCGGACCGGTCACCTCGGCCCAGAACTGGCCGAGCACCTGGCCGAGCGGACGCTCGTAGTCGATCTTCTTGCCGAGGACGCGGGTGACCGCGACCGTGCCGACCAGCGCCCAGGCCACGGAGAAGAAGTCCAGGCCGATGCCGAGCCGGCGCTGGACGAACATGATCAGCATCATGACGAGGAGCCCCACGCCGTAGCTGACGTAGCGGGCGCGCCAGGGGAAGGTGGCGCGCGGCGGACCGAGCCAGACGGCGTCGACGCGGTAGACCTCGTCGTCCGTGCGAACGAGCACGGATCAGCCCGGGGTCACGAGCAGGTTGGCCAGTGCCTGTCCGATCGCGGGACCGCTGCCGGTCACCGCGATGCCCAGTGCGATGAGGCCCACGAGCAGGCCGATGCTGCGCCGGGCCACGCCGGCGTTGTCACCACGGCCGCCGATCCACAGCAGGATGACGGCGATCGCGAGCAGGATCAGCGGCACGATGTTGTTCGTGATCCAGTCGCGGAGGTTGACCGTGGTCAGCTGCCCGCCCTGGGCGAGCACCAGCTGGATCGCCTCGAACGAGGTCTTCACAGCTCCTCCTTGCGGCAGTCCGCTTGTCCCGGTCGCTCCCGCAGGCGAGTAGACCACGAGACCCGTACGGGATCCTAGAGCCTGCACCACTCGGCCCACGCGTGCGCCACGCTGGGCGACCGTTCCGACACGGTCGGCCCACCCGATCCGGCGTGACTCCGGTCTCGCCCCGGACACACCCCTGGCCCGGAATGTCATGGTGAGCGCTGGCTACTGTTCGGTAACAAGCCTGCCCGACCACGGGCCGGACCGGACGTGGTGCGGTCGGGCGCACTACCCTTCGCCCGACCGTCGTCGCGTCCCACCACCACAGCGCGACGACGTCGTCCGAGGAGGCACCGCGATGGAGAGGCCCGCCCGGTCCCGGCGGCACGGTTCGCCGTGCCCGCACGGCCGCGCGTCCGCCGCCCCGGTGCCCCGCCGGACCGGTTCCCCGATCCCCGTCCCGACCCGACACGGCAGCACCGCGCTACGGCAGGGACCGCCGGGTGTTCTACAGGGAGGTTCCTCCACATGACCTGGGTGCAGTACACGCTCGGCACCGTCACCGTGCTCTCGGCGATCGTCGCGGTCGTCCTCGTCGCGCTGACGGTGACCCGGATGGTGCGGATCATCCGACTCGGCGAGTCCGACCCGACGCGCACGGGCCCGTTCGGGCCGCGGTTCGCGACGATGCTCAAGGAGACCCTGGGTCACACCAGGATGCTCAAGTGGACGAAGGTCGGCATCGTCCACTGGCTGGTGATGGTCGGCTTCGGCGGGCTGTTCCTGGCGCTGGTCGAGGCGTTCGTCGAGGTGTGGAACCCGACGTTCCACCTGCCGGTCATCGGCCAGTGGTCGGTGTACTCGCTGTTCGTCGAGATCCTCGGCGTCGGCACCGTCGTCGGCATCGCGGCGCTGATCGTGATCCGCCAGGCGAACAACCCCCGCCTGCAGGGCCGCATGTCGCGGTTCTACGGCTCCAACATGGGCCGCGCGTACTTCGTCGAGGCCATCGTGTTCCTCGAGGGCCTGGGCATCCTGGTCGTGCGCGGCGCGAAGATCTCCCTCGGCGCGTTCGACGTGCCGACCTGGTCCGCGCCGGTCTCCGCGGCGCTGTCGGCGGTGCTGCCCGCCTCGACCACCCTGGTCAGCGTGTTCGCCGCGGTGAAGGTGCTGTCGGCGACGGTCTGGCTGATCGTCATCGCGCTCACCCCGACGATGGGCGTGGCCTGGCACCGCTTCACCGCGTTCCCGAACATCTACTTCAAGCGCAACGACGACGGCTACAAGGCCCTCGGCGCGACCCGGCCGATGATGTCGAACGGCAAGCCGCTCGACCTGGAGGAGGCCGACCCCGACACCGACACCTTCGGCGTCGGCAAGGTCGAGGACTTCACCTGGAAGGGCCTGCTGGACTTCACGACCTGCACCGAGTGCGGCCGCTGCCAGTCCCAGTGCCCGGCGTGGAACACCGAGAAGCCGCTGAGCCCGAAGCTGCTGGTCAACGCGCTGCGCGACCACGCCTACGAGAAGGCGCCCTACCTGCTCGCCGGCGGCAGCCGCGACATGGCGGGCGACGAGGTCGGCATCACCGGCGAGGGCGCCGAGGAGCGGCTCAAGACCATCCCGGTCGACGCCCTGGAGGCCGCCGGTCGCCCGCTGGTCGGCGGCGAGGACGTCATGGGCGTCATCGACCCGGACATCCTGTGGTCCTGCACCACCTGCGGCGCCTGCGTCGAGCAGTGCCCGGTCGACATCGAGCACGTCGACCACATCATCGACATGCGCCGCTACCAGGTCCTCATCGAGACCGAGTTCCCCACCGAGCTCAACTCGCTGTTCAAGAACCTGGAGAACAAGGGCAACCCCTGGGGCCAGAACGCCAAGGACCGCCTCGAGTGGACCAAGGGCCTGGACTTCGAGGTCCCGGTCGTCGAGGGCGAGCTCGACGCCGACACCGAGTACCTGTTCTGGGTCGGCTGCGCCGGCGCGTTCGACGACGGCCAGAAGAAGACCATCCGCTCCACCGCGGAGCTGCTGCACCGGGCCGGGGTGAACTTCGCCGTCCTCGGGTCGGGCGAGACCTGCACCGGTGACCCGGCGCGCCGCTCCGGCAACGAGTTCGTGTTCCAGATGCTGGCCCAGGAGAACGTCGAGACGCTCAACACCGTCTTCTCCGGGCGCGAGGCCGGCACCCGCAAGATCGTCACGACCTGCCCGCACTGCCTCAACACCCTGGGCCGGGAGTACCCCCAGCTCGACGGGCACTACGAGGTCGTGCACCACACCCAGCTGCTGAACAAGCTGGTGCGGGAGAAGAAGCTGGTCCCGGTGTCCGCGCCGTCCGCCGACGCCGCCCCGGTCACTTACCACGACCCGTGCTACCTGGGCCGCCACAACGAGGTCTACGAGGACCCGCGGGCCCTGGTCAGCGCGGCCGGCGCGACGCTCTCGGAGATGCCGCGCCACGCCGAGCGGTCGATGTGCTGCGGTGCCGGTGGCGCCCGGATGTGGATGGAGGAGCGCATCGGCAAGCGCATCAACTTCACCCGCGCCGAGGAGGCCGCCGAGACCCTCACCAAGGCCGGGGGCGGCTCGGAGCCGTCCGGGACGCTGGCGGTCGGCTGCCCGTTCTGCCGCACGATGATGACCGACGGCGTCAACCAGACCGCCGGTGAGGCCGTCCAGGTCCAGGACGTCTCGCAGATGCTGCTGGCCGCGGTGAAGCGGGGCGACCCGGCGCCGGAGCCGGCCGCCGAGGAGACGACCGCCGAGGACGCGCCGACCACCGACACCCCGGCCGTCGCGACCGACGGCGCCGAGGTCGCCGCCGAGTCGGCGAAGCAGGAGCCGGCCGGCTCGGACGGGGCGTCGAGCACCGGCACCCCGGCGTCGTCGGGCAACGGCGCGGGCAACGGGTCGAGCAACGGGTCGTCGCCGGAGCAGGCGTCCTCGGAGCGCACCAACGAGAACTGACCCACCGACGACGACGGCCGGGCACCCGCGCAGGGGCCCGGCCGTCGTCGTGTGCGGGGGTGCTCAGCAGGGTGTGAAGGCGCTGACCTGGTAGGTCGTGGTGGCGGTGCGGGTCAGCGTCACCCGGCCCAGCTGCGGGGCCGCCGCCCCCCAGGCCGAGCTGCAGGCGTCGACGACGGTGGTGCCGCCGACCGCGACGTCCGGGTCGGGGCGGCGGTCCGGCTCGGTCACCGCCGCACCGGCGGGCATCCGCCCGTGCAGGACGCCGACGGCGTCCTCACAGGTCGCGGCACCGGTCGCGGCCTGCAGCTGGGCCAGCGCGGCGGGCTGGGCGAGCCGGCAGACCCGCGACGGGTTCGGCGACGCGACGCCGGTGTCGAGCGAGACGAGCGCGAGCTGCGGCCGCGCGACGCCGAGGTCGGTCCGGAACTGCGCGCCGGCCCGGGCGTCGTCGCGGGCCTGCTCCTGGCGGATCTCGGTGGACCGGAACGTCCAGCCGACCCCGGACACGACGAGCAGCACCGCGCCGACGGCCAGGAGCTTCCACCGCGGCAGCAGCAGCGCCCCGGCGACGACCACCCCGACCGACAGCGCGAGCGCCCACGACCAGGGGTTCTGCCGGGTCGCGTCGACCAGCGCGCCGACGAGCACCACGCCGGCGACGTGCGGCGCCCACCCCTGCAGCAGCCGGTCGAGCCGCAGCAGCGCGAGCAGCACGAGCGTGCCGAACCCGAGTCCGACGGGGACCCACCAGCGGTCCGGGTCGTCCAGGAACGGCAGGAGCAGCAGTGCGGCGCCGGCCAGGCCGAGCGCGGTGGCGCCGCGCACGCTGCGCGGGCGCAGGCGCCGCCAGGGCGCCCACGGGTCGCGCCCGCCGGGGTCCGGGTCGCCCGGTCCCGGCGCGACCGGCCCGGACGGCGACGACGCCGGTCCGGGCGGGGGTGCCGCGGGCCGGGCGACGGGGACGAGCTCACCGCCGGGGGACGGCGCCGGGTCCACGGTCCCCTCGACCACCCGGGGCGGCTCGTCGCCGCCGGGGCGCGGGGCGGCGGGGCGGACGCCGCGGTCGGGCCGCCCGCCACGGCGACGGCCGGTGGCCCACGGGTCCGGGGAGCTGCGGTCGTCGTCCATCGCGCCCCAGGGTAGCGACGCCGTCACCCCCGCAGGGCGCTCCCGCTCAGGCCCGCCGGGTGTCGGTGCGGTGGAAGTTGCGGAACGCGCGCGACGGCGTCGGGCCCCGCTGGCCCTGGTAGCGCGAGCCGACGCCCTCGGTCCCGTAGGGCCGCTCGGCCGGGCTGGACAGGCGGAACAGGCAGAGCTGACCGATCTTCATGCCCGGCCACAGGGTGATCGGGAGGTTCGCGACGTTGGACAGCTCGAGCGTGATGTGCCCGGTGAAGCCGGGGTCGATGAACCCGGCGGTGGAGTGGGTCAGCAGGCCCAGCCGGCCGAGCGAGCTCTTGCCCTCCAGCCGTCCGGCCAGGTCGTCGGGCAGCCCGACGCGCTCGAACGTCGAGCCGAGCACGAACTCCCCCGGGTGCAGGACGAACGACTCGCCGTCCGGCGTCTCGACCGGGGTCGTCAGCTCGTCCTGCTGCTGGGCCGGGTCGATGTGGGTGTAGCGCGAGTTCTGGAACACCCGGAAGAAGCGGTCGAGCCGGACGTCCACGCTGGACGGCTGGAGCATCTCGACGTCCCACGGGTCGAGCACGAGCCGGCCGGACTCGATCTCCTTGCGCAGGTCGCCGTCGGAGAGCAGCACGCGGACACCCTATCCAGCGGGCCGGGTCACGCCTCGGACGACTCCTCCGAGTCCGACCCGACCTCGGTCGTGGAGTGCCGGCCGCCGCCGGAGAGGTCGTCGGGCAGCTGGGGGGAGCGGGTCAGCCCGAACATCCAGGCGATGGCCTGCTCGGCGCGCGCGGCCTCGAACCCGTCGGACGCGGCGCCGCGGCGGCCGTGGTCGCTGTCGAGGACCTGGGCGACGGCGGCGGCCGCGTCGTGCGCGGCGATGCTGCGGATCGAGTCGCCCGGCTGCGGCACGTTCGGGCCGTCGACGAGCACCGCGAGGGTGCCCAGGCCGGGGGCGTCGACGACGAGCTCGTGGTCGTCGCTGACCAGCACGGTCGCCGCCGCGAGCACGGCCAGCTGGTCCGGCATCGACGACTCCGCGACGACGGTGACCCGCGGGTGCGCGCCGAGCGAGCGGGCCGGCTCGTCCGCGGCGAGCGGGCCCAGCACGACGACCTCGATCCGCGGGTAGCGCTCGAGCAGGTCCGCCACCCCGCGCAGCACCGGCGCCGACGACGGCCGCGCCAGGTCGACCACGATCAGCCTGCGGTGCTCGTCCTGCACCCGCTGCAGGGCCGCGACGCAGCCGGAGTGCTGCGGGACCGGCAGCGAGTTGATCGTGTCGCCGATGGTCAGCACGTTCGGGCCGAGCGGGCTGCCGAGCGCGGAGCCGCTGGTCGTCAGGAACAGCGACGCGAGCTGCCCGATCACCCGGCGGTGCGCCTCCTGCGGGAACGGGCACAGCAGGTCGTCGGTCCCCATCCCGGCCTGCATGTGCACGATCGGGATCCGCCGCCAGAACGCGACGGTCGCGGCGACGGCGGCGGCCATCCCGCCGCCGTGCACCAGCACCGCGGACGGGTCCTGGTCGACGAGCAGCTGGTCGAGCCGGGTGAGCAGGGCCGCCGCGACGTCGGCGACGCCGTTCCCGACGTCGAGCGGCAGCAGGATCGTGATGTCGGTCGGCACTCCGAGCGCCTCGAACGCCTCGTGGACGGCCATCGGGTCCGGCCCGGTCGCGACGGTGACGCCACGGATGCGGTCGGCCGCGGCGACGGCACCGGCGACCGGGGCGAGGCGGGCGACCTCGGGACGGCTGCCCGCGATGAGCAGGATGTCGTGCTCGTGGTCCGGGGGGAACCCGGACGCGTCGCCCGTGAGCGGGTCGAACACCGTCATGGCCGTCGCCTTCCGGTCGGAGTCTGACCGACACGGAGAGTGTGTGGGGTGGTGGTGCGAAGGTCGAGCGCCGCGCGCCCGGTGGTCGGATCGTGCGACGACCGGAGGGGCGAGTCCCGTGACAGGTCCGCGGAGCGTGGTGCTAGGGTGATCGCAGCACGTGCGGATGTAGTTCAATGGTAGAACATCAGCTTCCCAAGCTGAATACGCGGGTTCGATTCCCGTCATCCGCTCAGAATACGAAGGCCCAGGTCAGCGGCGGGTTTCGCCGCCGCGCCCGGGCCTTCGTCGTATCCGGGAACGGATGCCCGCGCCCACCGGCGGACCCCACGACGAGCGGTCACCCCAGGACGACGTCGAAGCGCTCCGGGGGCATCACGCCGTCGAGGTAGTGGGTCTCGGCCGCTGCCCAGCGCGCCTCCCAGACGGGGTCGTGGTCGTCGCCGTCGCGGGTCGCGAGCCGGCGCCGGCGGACGTCACCGGGTGCGGTCAGCAGGACACGCAGGTCGAGCAGGTCGTGCAGCTCGGGACGGCAGGCGTAGGCGCCCTCCAGCACGACGACCGGGGCCGCCCGGGCGGTCGTGGCCGTCGTCGCGACGGGGGCCCGGTCGTCGTCCCAGCGTTCGTCGTCCCAGTCGAAGGCGTGCCAGGAGGCGGCGCCGCCGGCCCGCAGCCGGGTGAGCACGCTGCGCTGCGCGCGCCAGTCGGTGACCCGGTCCACGCTCTCCGGCGCGCTCCGCCGGTCCCAGGTCCGCGCGCTGCCGCCGCGGTAGAAGTCGTCGCCCTCGATCACCGTCACCACGGCGGGCCCGCCGAGCCGCGTCGCGACCGCGGCGGCGAGCGTCGACTTCCCGGACCCGCTGCGCCCGTCCAGCCCGACGACGAACGACCGGCGGCCGGCTGCCACCGGCACCGCGGGCAGCCGGTCGAGCAGGACGGCGGGCACCGTTCCCCGGCCCGAGCCGCCGGTCACGACGGGGACCCGGCCCCGCCGGCCCCGCCGACGGTGCGGGCCGGCGGGCGGCCGGTCAGGAGTCGACGTCCTCGATCCGCGCACCGTCGGCGGCACGCTGCACGGCCTCGCAGCCCTTGTGCGCGGCGGACTTCGTCGGGTAGCCCTGTCCGGAGGCGACGACCTCGCCGTTGCCCGCCTTCAGCCGGAACCGGAACTTCCCCGCCTGGTCCTCGTAGACCTCGAACTTGCCGGCCATGTCGCCCTCCCTGAACTGCGTCGATCGTCGGACAGGGGCGGACCGTAGCGGCTCCGCGGGGTGCGCACGGGGTGGGCACGCCCCCTGACGGGTGACGCGCGCGCCGGTTCCGGACCTTCGTCGCGCCCGGGGAGCATCCGGGCGGAGTCAGAGCGCGCGCGGCGTCTCGCGACGGCCGACCCACCACGCGCCGGCCCCGGCGGCGGTGAGCAGCGGGACCAGCACCAGCACGGCGGGTCCGGCGAACACCGCGGCCACCCCGAGGCCGATCAGCGCGACGCCCGCGCCCAGCCCGCTGGACACCGCCAGCGCCGTCGCCCGCTCCCCGACCGGCTCACCGGCCACCCAGGACAGCGTGCGGGCCACCCCGGCGACGAACACCGCGAGCACGATCCCCGCGACCACCGCGGCCGTCGGCAGCGCGGCACCCGCCGCGAGCACGATCGGGATCGCGAGCCCGGTCAGCACGGCGGAGAGCAGGACGCGCAGGGACCGCCGCAGCGGCAGGACGTGGGGTGTCACGTCTCCCCATTGTGCACGGTGTGACCTGCGGTTCCGATGTAATCTGCACGACCCCTAGTAGAGCTTCGCGGCGTAGCCGGAGCCGTAGTACTGCTCGATCTTCTCCAGCGGCTCGTCGGGCCGCGCGAGCCGCTTCGCGAGCTGCGCGGTGGACGGCAGCGCGTCCGGGGCGGGCCAGCTCGCCGTCGCCCACAGCTCGGAGCGCAGGAACGCCTTGGGGCAGTGGAAGTAGACCTGGTCGATCGTGACCTCGCAGGCGAGCAGCGGGCGGCGGCCCTTCACCGCGAGCTCGTCGAAGTACGGCGCGTCGCGCACCAGCCGGGCCCGGCCGTTGATGCGCAGGGTGTCGTTCCGCCCGGGGACGAGCAGGATCAGCCCGACGTGCGGGTTCTCCAGCACGTTGCGCCAGCCGTCGACGCGGCCGTTGCCGGGACGCTCGGGCACCGCGACCGTCCGGTCGTCGAGGACGTGGACGAACCCGGCCGGGTCGCCCTTGGGCGAGACGTCGCAGGTCCCGTCGGCGCCGGACGTCGCCAGCAGCAGGAACCGCGACGCGGCCAGCCAGGCCCGGTGCACGTCGACGAGATGGTCGCGCTCCTTCGCCAGCGCCGGGGCGATCGGTTGCCCGGTGATCTCCTGCAGCTCGGCGAGGCTGTCGATCGCGGTGCCGTGCGCGGTGGAGGTCATGGGGTTCACGGTAGGCGTGCGCGGGCCGCGGGTCAGGGGTTTCCGGTCACGGACGGCGGACGACGGGCAGGCGCCGGGTGGGGAGGTCGGGCGCGAACCGATGCCCCGGCGGGCGCGGGTCCGGGCCCGCCGGGGTCCCGGCCCGTGCGGGCGGGGCCGTCGCCGGGGTCGGGTGGCTCGCGATGAGACCGATGCGGGCGTACCCGAACAGGAGCGCTGCGCTGAGTCCCTGGACCGCCGCCCAGACGGGGCCGTTCTCACCGGCGACCCAGTTGTTGAGCCCGTGCAGCACGGCCGGCAACGCGATCCCGATCCCGGCCAGCGCGAGCCACGGTCCGGCGTCGCGGTAGCGCGACGCCAGTCCGAGGAAGTAGCCGGACAGGCCGGCCCAGCATGCGTGGACGATCGGGCCGGTCAGCAGCCGCCAGGCGAGGGTGAGTCCGGAGTCGGCGTCGTGGATGGCGAAGGCGTTGGCGTAGCCGACCGCCTCGACGGCGCCGAACACCAGTCCGCTGGTCGCTCCGAGGAACAGGAACTCGCGGGGGACATCACTTTCCAGGCCCGGCGGCGGACGAGGAGCACGATCGACGGGAGCAGGATGTCGTCGCTGCCGGTGGTCGGCAGCGTCGTGGCCAGCGGCGGGACCGCGATCAGCGCGACGAACACCCACGTCGTCGTCGACCGGAACCACGGGTGCCGCGTCCACGCCCGCCACGGGAACAGCACAGCCACGTCGGGCAGCGCGGCGCGCGGCCGCGGCCCGTACGCCGCGCTCACCGGTGCACCGTCGATCCCTGCGGGCCCTCGGTGGCCGAGAGCTTCTTGGCGAAGCAGTCGTCCGCGCCGAGGCCCTGCGCGTCGCACCAGGCGTTGGCCCCGGCCGCGGTGGTGAAGGGCTGGGCGACGACCACGACCCAGTAGTCGCCGTTGCGGAACACCGGCCAGTCGCCGGACCACAGCAGGGCCGCGCCCGGGTACCGCGCCGCCAGGCCGCGGTAGTGGTCGAGGATGGCCGGCTCGTCGTAGGTGACGCCGCCGTCGCTGGTCCCGGCGCGCTTGGACGACAGCTGCGGCACCCAGTAGCCGGTGGTCGCGGCGACCCGGGCGCTGTCCGCGGCGACCTGCTCGGCGAGCGACGCGGCGGCGGTCGGGATGTAGGTGGGTACCCAGCTCGTCGGCGGGACGACGACCGGGGCCGCGGCCGGCGCGACGACGACCGGGACGGCCGCCGGGGCCGGTGCCGCCGACGCGCTGGCCTGCAGCAGGCCGGGACGCAGCACGAGCAGCGCGGCACCCGCCAGGATCGCGGTCACGAGCACCAGCGAGGCCACCATCCAGGGCGTCCGCGACGGCGTCGCCGGGGCGGGGCCCCAGCTGGCGGGTGCCGCCCACGGCGGCGGGTACGCCGGGGCGGCGGCCACGTGCGGCCGCGGCGGCGCGGGCGGGGCGGGCGACAGGGACCGGCCGTCGGCGCGGCCGGCGACCGCCCCGGCCCGCTGCCGCGCGAGGACCGGCGGGCGCTGCTGCCCGCACCGGACGCAGAAGTGCAGCGAGCCCAGCAGCTCCGCCCCGCACCGGCACCGCTCGACCATGACGACCCTCCCCGACGACGCGCGGCCGGTCGCTCCGGCCGTGACGTGCGGTCCATCGGGCGCACCACCCTGTCGTTAACGACGATCCTGCTCCGAACGGCGCAGTTCATCTCTTCTGTGGAGTGGGCGAAACGGCGCAGCCCGCCGGGCCGACAGCCGTACGTCGCGGGCGCACCGGGTGCCCGCCGTCGTCGGGGACGTGAGGACATGACCAGCACCGCGGAGCGGAACAGCAGTGGACCGGAGCAGCCGTGGTGGGACGCGCCGGACGTCCCGGCCGGGCTGCGTCCCGCGTACGGCCCGGTGCCGCCCGCGTACGGCCCCGTCCCCACCGGACACGGCCCGGTGCCCGCCGGGTACGGCCCGGCCGGGTGGCCGGCCGCGCCGCGCACCGGCCCGCGTCGCGGGTGGGTCGTGCTCGGGCTGGTCGGGGCGGTGCTGGCCGTCGCGCTGCTGGGCTCGGCGCTGTCGGCGAAGGGGACGATGGACGTCACCGGCACCGTGTCGGTGACCAGCACCTACCCGACGCTGGGCCCGTTCACCGCGTGCGAGGGCCGCGGCCTGTACAGCTGGCTGCACGACGGGACGAGGGTGACCGTCCGCGACGCCGACGGCGCGGTGGTCGGCACCGGGTCGCTCGGGGTCGGCGTGTCCGGCGCGGCGACCGGCTACTACGGCCTGTCCGACACCTGCACCTTCTCCTTCACCGTCGACGCCGTCCCCGCCCGGGGCGACACCTTCCGGATCGCGGTGGGCACCGCCGACGGGACGGGCGTGCTGTTCAGCAGGACCGAGCTGGAGAACGGCGGGGCCCACCTCACCTACTGACCGAGGACCGGCACCATCCCCGGCTCCCGCCCGGTGGCGGCGAGCGCGAGGGCGGTGTCGTCGTCCCACCCGGCGACGGCGTCGCGCCCGGCCGGCCGGGCCACGGTCTCGCGCACCAGGGCGAGCCCCGACGCCGGCGGGGCGGGGACATCGGGCAGCGCGACGGTCATGTCCAGGTGGTGCACCGCGACCTCGACGACCCAGGTGCCGACGAAGTCGGCCACCTCCAGCACGTGGCCCTGGAACTCCAGCCGGTACGGCGCGTCGAGGTCGGCCACCAGGCGGCGCAGGCCGCGCACGGTCCTCGCGACGTGCGCGAGCTGCCCGGACGGGCGGGCGTAGGCGGCGGCGACGGCCCGGGCGAAACGCTCGTGCGCCCATCCGGGCTGTGCCGCGCCCGGCGGCGGGGCGCTCCAGTAGGTCGCGAGGTCGACGTCGGCGGGTCGGACGGTGCGGGCCGGGAACCCGGCGAGCATCTCGACCAGCCCCAGGTGCAGGTGGGCGAGGACGTCGGCGGCGAGCCGGCCGTGGCAGCGGCTGCGGGCGTGCAGCGTGGTGTCGTCGAGGTGGCGCAGCAGCGCGGACAGCCCGTCGAGGGTGTCGGCGAACGCGGCCCGCGCGACGGGCAGGGGCAGCGGGGCCGCCGTCACGGCAGCGCGGCGAGCACCGTCGCCGCGGTGCGCGACGCCGGCGGCTCCCCGGCCGCGGCCATCTGCTCGGCCACCCGGACCAGCTCGGTGTTGACCGGGGTGGGGATCCGGTGCGCCGCGCCGAGGGCGGTGATCTCGCCGTTGAGGTAGCGGGCCTCGATCGAGCCGGTCCCGCGGGACAGGCTCTGCCACGACGACGACCCCCGCCGCGTCGCGCCCGCGACCGGCCGCTCGGTGAGGATCCCCTCGCGGCGCACGCGGTCGTCGTCGCCGGTGCGGGGCGTGATCCCGGCGGCGGCGAGCGCGGCCTCGCCCTCGGCCGTCGCGGCGTCGAGCAGGCGGCGGGCGTCGGGGTCGTCGAGCCCGCAGATCGCGTCGACGGCGTTCCCGAGGTTGGTCAGCAGCTTGCCGTACTTCGCGGCCATGACCTCCGGGTCGGGCCGGGAGGAGAACCCGGCCGCGGTCAGGTCGGCGGCGATCGCCTCGCTGGTCGCGTCGGTGCCGGTGGGGAAGCGGCCGACGTCGAGCACGCCCGGCACCGGCGACGACGACGCCACGACGACGCCCGGCTCGTAGTGCTCGGCGGGCAGGATGACCAGCATCGCCTGCACCCGGTCGGTGCGGCGGGCGGCGAGGCGCTCGTTCGCGACGCCGTTCTGCGCGCAGGCGACGGTGATGCCGGGCGCCGCCTTGAGCAGCGCGGCCAGCGGTGGCGGGGTGTCCTGCGACTTCACGGCGAGGATCGCGACGTCGTCGGGGGTGGGCCGGGCCTCGCCGACCGTGCCGACGGCCGGGACCCGGTGCGTGTGCGACCCGTCGGGGGTGTCGAGCCGCAGCCCGCGCTCCCGGATCGCGTCGAGGTGCGCGCCGCGGGCGACGAGGACGACGTCGCGTCCCGCCCCGTGCAGCCGTGCCCCGATCGTCCCGCCGACGGCCCCTGCCCCGATCACCACGTAGCGCACGCCCACGATCCTCGCTCAGCCGTCGTGCCGGCGCAGCACCGTGGCGGGGGCCCTGCGCCGCCACGCCTCCTCGACGAGCTCGGCGAGCTGCTGCGGGTCGACCCGGTCGAGGTCGACGAGGACCGACCCGTGGCCGTCGTAGTGGGCGGTGGTGAAGAACGCCGGGTCGCCGGAGGCGAGCAGCGCCTCCTTCTCCGCGAGCGAGCACATCAGCACCAGCCCGCCCTCGGCCTCGGTGCGCAGCCGGGCGAACCCCCTGCCGCGCACCTTCAGCGCCGGGGTCCGGTACCAGGTCGACTCCTCGACCTCGGGCAGCGCCGATCCGATCCGCACGACGTCGCTCCAGTCCGGCACGGGGACAGGATGCGCGCCGGCGGCGGATCAGGCCAGGTGCTCGGCCAGGAACCGGTCGACGGCGGCCCGGCCGTCCGCGACGTCCGCGGGCGCCTTCCAGCGCTCCACCAGCTCGGCGCCGGGCGCGAGCTCGGCGAGGCGGCGCGACACCGGCTCGGGGTGGAAGGCGTCGCCGCCCATCAGGACCTGCCACGGCGTCGTCATGTGGGCCAGCGCCCCGTCGGGCACGGAGTAGAGCATCCCGCCGCCGCCCCACATGTTCGCGCGGTAGGAGGCCCAGTCCTCGCCGGACGCCTCGGGGTGGTCGGCCTCGATGCCGGCCCGCCACTCGTCGAACTTCTCCTCGAACATCGCCTGGTTGTCCGCGCGGCCGATCGGCTGCAGGGCGACGGCGGCCCGGACCCGCTGCGGGGCGGTGGCCAGTAGGTTCGCGATGTAGGCGCCGCCGATGCACATGCCGACGACCGCGCACCCGTCGACGCCGAGGTGGTCGAGCAGGGCGAGCTGGTCGGCGGTGTGGACGTCCCAGCCGTCGGTGCCGCGCACCTCGGCGACCGAGGACCCGGCGTTGCGCTGGTCCATCGCGATCACCCGGTACCGCTGCGCGAGGTGGGCGACCGGGTCCCAGGGCGCGTTGCCCCAGGCGGCGATCTCGGACCGCATCCCGCCGGGGGCGATCAGCAGGACCGGGGCACCGTCGCCGTGCTCCTCGAAGTGCAGCGTGACACCGGGACGCTCGAACCAGGCCATGCGGCGGAACCTAGGTCACCCGCGGGGGTGTGCGCTTCTCCGGACGGCGGCGAGCCAGGATCGAGGTGCCGTAGACGACGAGCACGAGCCCCAGCACCAGCAGCCAGGCGAAGCCGGGGCGGACGGTGTCGTCGAGCAGCGTGATGCCGACCATCCCCGGCACCACGACCTGCACGACCATGTAGATCGCGGTGACCGTGGCGACGTCGCCGAGCTGCAGCGCCCGGGCGTAGTTGTAGAGCCCGGTGACGGCCATGCCGAGCAGGATGTAGACCAGCGGCTCGCGGATCAGGCCGGCGAGGTCGACCCCCTCGGCGATGTGCATCGCCCGGATGCAGACGGCGCCGCCGCCCAGCCCGAGACCGGCGAGCACCGCCGACGGCCACGGCTTGGTCGCGCTCGTCGTCCACAGCGTCACGGCCATGACCACGACGAGGGCGGCGACCAGTACGGCGACCGTGGTGCCGTGGCCGGAGAGGGCCTGCTTGCGCTCGGTCCCGGCGCTGGCGGCGACGAGCGCGAGCCCGACCATGCTCGACGCGATCGCCAGCCGGTGCACCGGGCGCAGCCACTCGCCGCGGAAGTAGCGGGCGTAGAGGGCGGTCATCGCGATCGCCCCGGCGAGGGTCGCCTGCACCGCGAAGATCGGGATGAACTGCAGCGCGACGACCATGCAGAGCCACGTCACGATGTCCATCCCGATCCCGCCGACGAAGCGGGGCCGGGCGAGCACGGCGCTGGTCCGGCCGCCCTGGCGGGCGGCGTCGGCCTGCAGGATCGCGGCGACGGTGCTGCACAGCATGGCCAGCACCGCGAAGATCATCCCGATCAGCACGGGCGGTCCCCGGTCACGGCGCGGACGGCACGCGGGAAGATCGGCACCGCCCGATTGTCACCTATGGCTACCGGGTGCCGGCGGCGCGGGCGTCCGAGGGCGCGGGGCGCTGCTCGGGCAGGGCGGCCGCCGGGGCCGGGATCTCGAAGAAGCCGCTCATCAGCCCGCCGGTCGGGGTCTCCGCGCGCGCGGCGGCCGCGGCCCAGGGGGAGGAGACGTCGCGGGTCGCGCGGCGCTCGGCGAGCAGGGCCCGCGGGCGCTCGGTGAGGACCAGGACGCCGACCGTGAGGGCCACCCCGACCAGCAGCGGCCCGCCGACCACCAGGATCGGCCAGCCCACCACGACGTACGCGAGCACCAGCGCCACCGTCGCCATACCGATGACCGCCCCCGCCAACCGCGTCACCACGCGCTCCCCTCGCACCGTTCCGTCACTGTGGGTACGCAGTGTTTTACCACGTCGGAGGGGGTGCGCCCGGGCGACGCGACGCGGTGGCGGTCACACCTTCGGGCGCGCGGGTGTCACATTCCGGTCCGGGGCCGAGCCGGCGTGGGGGCTCCCGTGTCCACGCCGGCCCGGCGGTCCGAATCATCCCGCTCCGGTGTCCGGAGGGGACGGGGTGGGGGTCACCCGACGCTGTCGTCGCAGCGCAGAGCGTGATCGGCGCGCGGGGACGACCGCCGGGCGACGGTCACGCGGGCGTCCCGGTAGCCGTCGCCGGCGGGGCCGGGACGGTGGTGGTCGTGTCCGCGGGCGGGGTCGTGCCCGCCGGCGGCGTGGTGGTCCCCGCCGGGGGCGTGGTCGTGCCGGCCGGCGGGGTGGTGGTCCCCGCCGGGGGCGTGGTCGTGCCGGCCGGCGGCGTGGTGGTGCCTGCCGGGGGCGCCGTCACCGGGCCGCCCTCCTTCGCCGGCGGCGTCGCCGCGGGCGGGGTCGTGACGGGCGCGGCCGGAGCGCCGGCGGCCGGGGCCGGGACGGCCGCGATCGGTGAGGCCACCGCGCCCGGGGCGGGGCGGGCGGCGGCGCCCGGGCCGGTCCCGGCCGTCGAGCCGGTGCCGCCGGTGGCGGTGCCCGTCCCGTCGGTGGCCGCGCCGGTCCCCGCCGCGGGGGCGGGTGCCCCGGGGACGACGGGCGCGGGTGCCACGGCAGGGGCGGTCTGCACCGGTGCGGCGCTCAGCTCGCCGATGCCCGGGGTCTGTGCGGGCCAGAACAGCAGCGCCCCGGCGATCGCGGCGGCCCCGGCGACACCACCGGCCCCGACGAGCAGGCGCTGCCGGGTGACCGCGCGGCGCGCGGCGGGCGGGCGGGGTGCGTCGCGGGTGACCAGGCTGTCCGGGACGGGCCGCTCCGGGACCGGGGGTGCGCCCGCGGGCAGCGGCCGGTCGGTGGCGAGGAGGGAGGTCCGCGCGGGGGCGGGGGGCTGCGCCGGACGGGTGCGGGGGGCCGCGACGGGCCCGGTCGGCGGGTCGAGCAGCGCGACCGCGGTCGCCGCGGGCTGCTCGGGCGTCCGGGCGGAGCGCTCCCGCTCGCCGCGGGTGGGCCAGACCGGGACCTCCCCGGACGGCCGGTCCCACGGGCTGCGCGTCGTGCGCCCGGGGCGGTCCTCGCCCCGCGGGGGCCCGACCGGCTCGCGCGGCGCGGGGACGGTCAGCGGGGCCATCCGCACCCCGGGCCACGACGTCCCGGCACCGGGGGCGACGGCCAGCGCGGCGCCCCGGGCGGCGTCGGCGACCGGGTCGGCCGCGACGGCGACGGGGCGGCCCAGCGCCGCCGAGACGGCCTGCACCGCGACCGGCATCCGGGCCGCGCCGCCGGCGAGCAGCACCTCGGCCTCCGGGGTGGCCTCGACGACGTCGGCGACCAGCTCGGCGACCGGCTCCAGCAGCGGGCGGGCGAGCTCGTCGAGGTCGGAGCGGTGCACCCGGACGGCGGTGCGCAGCCCGGGCACGTCGACCCGGACGGTCGCGACCGTCTCGCGGGACAGCAGCTGCTTGGCGGCGCGGCACTCGTCGCGCAGGGTGGTCAGGGCGGCGACGGTCCGCGGGTCCTCGGTGTCGAGGCCGTCGAACGCGGCGGCCGTGGCCGGGGAGGACGCCCGGACGAAGGCGAACAGGGCGTCGTCGACGTCGGCGCCGCCGGCGCGGCAGGTGACCGTGCGGCCGACGGCCTCGGGCAGCACCCCCGGCGCGGACGGTGCCAGGACGGTGGCGGTGGTGCCGTTGCCCCCCAGGTCGACGACGGCGAGCGGCCCGCGGCCCGGCGCGACCGTGCGGTGCGCGAGCGCGACCGCCTGCGGCGCGGTGACCAGGGAGACCGTCAGCCCGCGGCGGCGCAGCGCGGCGGCCAGCAGGTCGCGCTTGTGCCGGCCCCAGCCGACGGGGCAGGTGACCCCGATCCGCGACGGCGGCCCGCCGTGCCGGGTGGACACCTCGTCGACGAGCACCCGCACCAGCCGGGCGCACAGGTCCTCGGCGGCGAAGGCGAACCCGCCCAGCGACAGCGGCGTGGGGTCCCCGACACGGTCGAGGAACCCGCGCGCGACGCGGTCGGGCTCCGCGGGGGCGCGGCGCCGCGCGGCCTCGCCGCACAGCAGGTCCCCACCGGGCGTCGCGACGAGCACCGCCGGCAGAGTGTGGCCGTCGTCGTGCCCGCTCAGGCGCACCGGCTCCGCGGCACCGCCCGTGCGCAGCACGGCGGCCGTCACCGAGGTCGCCCCCAGGTCGATCCCGAGCAGATAGGACATCGCTGCTCCCCCCTCCGTCGCCGGCGTGCCGGCGGAGTCCTCTCCCGACCCCATCGACGGCGGGGCCCGCCGCGTTAGCCCGTGCGGCGCACACGATCGAGGTTGGGGACCGATCCCCTAACGGCCCCCCGGGGGACCCGGAGCGATCCCCGATGGCCGGACCGGCCGGCGTCCCTAGCTTTCGTTCCCATCACCGGTCGTCGCCGACGGGCCGGTCACACCCCGAGTCACCCGGAGGCCGTGATGGCTGACCACAACCTGTCGCTCGTCGACTTCATCAAGCTGCTGCTCGGCAAGGACTCCGAGAGCATCCAGGTCCGCGACTGGTTCCAGAAGGACCCGAACGCCGTCCTGCAGCACTACGGCCTCGCCGAGCTGTCCTCGGAGGACATCCGCGACGCGATCGTCATCGCCCAGGACAACGACACCGTGTCCTTCGACCGCCACTACGACACCGGCTTCGACTGGGACGGCGGCAAGGGCGGCTGGGGCGAGGGCCACAAGGACGGCGGCCACCACGCCGCGGCGACCCACGAGAAGGTCCACGTCAAGGACGTCTGGCACACCCAGAACATCGACGACCGCGACGTGACCGTCGACAACTCGGTGAACCAGAACATCGACACCGACGGCGGCGACTTCCGCCAGGACGTCGACATCACCTCCACCACCGCCTCCGGCGACGGTGCGGTGGCCGTGGGCGGCGACAACAACGCGCCCGTCACCACCGGCAACGGCAACGTCGTCGGCGACGGCAACCAGGTCGTGGCCGGCAACGGCAACACCACCGCCTTCGGCGAGGGCTCGGCCTACAAGACCGGCGACATCTCCGCGGACAAGGGCGGCGCGGTCTCCCTCGGCGGCGACGCGAACGGCTCGCACGACGCGACCAACTCGTTCAACAAGACCTGGAACGAGACCAACACCTCGACCGAGGTCCACGACTCGTACAACACCGACGACAGCACCCACACGGTGACCGACGTGGACGACCACAGCCACACCGACATCGGGTCGCACAACGACCTCGACCTCAACGTCGGCTGACCCACCGCACCGCCCGGTGACCGGACCGGGCCGCCCCCGACCCCGGCCCGGTCACCACCTCCCGCACCACCCCACCTCCCGCCGCGCGCCCGAGCCCGGCGGCACCCGCAGAGGAGAACGCCATGTCCGTCGAGAAGTCGCTGCTCCAGTTCATCCTGGACCTGCTGAAGGACCCGAAGCTCGCCGCCGAGTTCAGCAAGGACCCGCAGGGCGTCCTGTCGCAGTGCGGCCTGTCCGACGTGTCCGCCGAGGACGTCCGCGACGCGATCGTCCTGGCCCAGGACAACGACGACGTGTCCTTCGACCGTGACTACAACACCGGCGGCGGCCACCACGGCCACCACACCCCGCCGCCGCCCGTGCACCACGGCGAGGACCCGGTCAAGTACCTCGACAAGTACGTGACCAACAACCACTACACCTACAACGTCGACGACCGCGACACCATCGTCGACAACTCGATCAACCAGAACATCGACACCGGTGGCGGCGACTTCCGCCAGGACATCGACACCAAGTCGACCGTCGCGTCCGGCGACGGCGCGGTGGCCGTCGGCGGCGACAACAACGCCCCGGTCACCACCGGCGACCACAACGTGGTCGGCGAGGACAACCAGGTCGTCTCCGGCGACGACAACACCACCTCCTTCGGGTCGGGCTCGGCCTACAACACCGGCGACATCGACGCCGACCACGGCGGCGCCGTCTCCCTGGGCGAGGACGCGACCGGCTCGAACGACGCGTCGGGCTCGTTCAACGACACCCACACCGAGGTCAACACCTCGACCGACGTCGACGACTCGTACAACACGGACTCGAGCAGCTACGCCGAGACCAACGTCGACAACCACAGCCACACCGACGTGCTCTCGCACAACGACGTGAGCGCGGACGTGGCGCTCTGATCGAGTAGCGCTGCTCCGGGCGGACCAGTAGGTTCGGCCGCCCGGATCGACCGGCCCCGGTCACCCACCCGTGGGTGACCGGGGCCGCCGTCGTTCGTGTATCCATGTCGTGAAGGTGACGGGCGGTGCAGGACACCCCCGCGGGAAGTGACGGGGGGAGCGGTCTCGTGGCAGTGCCGGAGGCGGTCGCGCTCGTCGACCTGGCCCTCAAGGCGGTCACGGCCTACGACCGCCCGGACCTCGCACCGCGGCTGCGCCAGACCAAGGCCCGGCTCAGCGACCCGGTGGTCCGGGTGCTGGTCGTCGGCGAGTTCAAGCAGGGCAAGAGCCAGCTGGTGAACGCCCTGGTCAACGCCACCGTCTGCCCCGTCGACGACGACATCGCCACCGCCGTGCCCACGCTGGTGCGCTTCGGCGAGGAGACCTCGGTGACCCTCGTGCGCGAGGAGCCCGGCGCCGACGGGACGGTGGCCGAGCGGGCCGAGAAGGCCGTCGTCGGGCTGGAGCAGCTCGCCGAGCACGTCTCCGAGGCCGGCAACCCGGGCAACCGGGCGCGGCTGACGCGGGCCGAGGTGACCCTGCCCCGCAAGCTCCTGCAAAGCGGGCTGGCGCTCGTCGACACCCCGGGCGTCGGCGGGCTCGGGTCCGCGCACGGCGCCGCGACCATGTCGGCGCTGCCGTCGGCCGACGCGGTCCTGCTCGTGTCCGACGCCAGCCAGGAGTACACCGCGCCCGAGCTGGACTTCCTGCAGGCCGCGCGCAAGCTCTGCCCGAACGTCGCCTGCGTGGTCACCAAGACCGACCTCTACCCGCACTGGCGCCGCATCGTCGAGCTCGACGAGCAGCACCTGCGCACCGCCCGGATCGACGCCGAGCTGCTGCCGGTCTCCTCGGCGCTGCGCCTGCACGCCGCCCGCACCCAGGACCTCGACCTCATCGCCGAGTCCGGGTTCCAGGCGCTCACCAGCTTCCTGCTGCGCCGGGTCGTCTCCGCCGCCGACGACCTGGACCGCCGCTCCACCAGCCAGGACGTACTCGTCACCTGCCAGGCGCTGGAGTCGACGATGCGCGCGGAGCTGATGTCGCAGAGCGACCCGGAGCGCGCCGGGCAGCTCGCCCGCGAGCTGGAGGGCGCCCGCGGGCGCGTCGAGGCGCTGCGCCAGCGCTCGGCGCGCTGGCAGACCACGCTCACCGACGGCGTCGCCGACCTGATCGCCGACATCGAGTACGACCTGCGCGACCGCCTGCGCGCCGTCTCCCGCGACGCCGAGCAGCTCCTCGAGGACGCCGACCCGGCCGACATCTGGGAGCAGTTCTCCGAGTGGTTCCACAAGCAGGTCGCGCACGCCGTGGCGCAGAACTTCGTGTGGACGACCGAGCGCGCCCGCTGGCTCGCCGAGCAGGTCGCCGACCACTTCGCCGAGGCCGTCGACGTCACGCTGCCCGAGCTGCGCGTCGCCGGCGGGTCGGTGGCCGGGCTCGTCGACCCGCTGGAGATGCCCGCCGACGAGAAGTTCGGCGTCGGCCAGAAGCTGTTCGTCGGGCTGCGCGGTGGCTACAGCGGCCTGCTGATGTTCGGGCTCGCGTCCAGCCTGGCGGGGTTCTTCCTGCTCAACCCGGTGTCGGTCGGCGCGGGTCTGCTGTTCGGCGCGAAGACCGTGCGCGACGAGAAGAAGCGCATGGTGCAGCGCCGCCAGGCCGACGCGAAGAACGCGGTGCGCCGCCACATCGACGAGGTCACCTTCCAGGTCGGCAAGGACTCCCGGGACAACCTGCGGCGCATCCAGCGCGACCTGCGCGACCACTTCACGACCGTCGCCGACGAGCTGTCCGAGGCGCTGAAGGAGTCCGTGGCCGCCGCGCAGACCGCCCTGAAGGACGACGCGGAGCGCCAGAAGCGGGTCTCGGACCTGGAGGCGGAGCTGGAGCGGGTGGCGGGCCTCGCCGAGCGGGCCCGGGCGCTGGCCGCGGCGGTGAGCACGGGGGTGTCGCGGTGAGCGCGCTGACCGAGCAGACCCGCGCGCTGCTGCGCCGCACCCTGGACGCCTACGGCGACTCGCCGCAGGCCGCCGGCTGGCTGCGCCACCACCTCGACCGGTTCGACGAGCCGCTGCGCGTCGCGATCGCCGGGAAGGTCAAGGCGGGCAAGTCGACCCTGCTCAACGCGCTGGTCGGGGAGCGGATCGCCCCCACCGACGCGGGCGAGTGCACCCGCATCGTCACCTGGTACGCCGACGCGCACGCCCCCGCCGTGCGGATGCAGCCGCGCGGCGGCGGGCCGGAGCGGCCGCTGACACTGTCGCGGCGCGACGGCGCGCTGCAGATCGACCTGCAGGGCACCCGCGTCGAGGACGTCGACCGGCTGCTCGTCGACTGGCCCTCGCAGCACCTGCGGCGCACCAACCTGATCGACACCCCCGGCATCGGGTCGCTGACCGCCGACGCCGCGGGCCGCGCCGGGGAGTTCCTCACCCCGGAGGACACGCCGTCGCCCGCCGACGCCGTCGTCTACCTGATGCGCCACCTGCACGCCGGTGACGTGCGGTTCCTGGAGGCCTTCCACGACCGCGGCGTCGCGCGCGCCACCCCGGTCAACACGATCGCGGTGCTGTCGCGGGCCGACGAGATCGGCGTCGGCCGGCTCGACGCGCTCATCTCCGCCCGGCGGATCGCCCGCCGCTACCGGGGCGACGACAAGCTGCGCGGGCTGTGCCAGACCGTCGTCGCGGTCGCCGGGCTGCTCGCCGAGACCGCCCGCACCATGCGCCAGGACGAGTACGTGGCGCTCACCGAGCTCGCCGCGCTGCCGCGGGCCGACGTCGAGGCGCTGCTGCTGTCCGCGGACCGCTTCGGCCGCACCGACCTCGCCCGGCCCGACGCCGCGACCCGGATCGCGCTGCTGGAACGCTTCGGGCTGTTCGGGGTGCGGCTGGGCACCACGCTGATCCGCCAGGGCGTCACCGATCCGACCGCGCTGGCCGACGACCTCGTGCGCCGCTCCGGGCTCGACGAGCTGCGCGCCGTCCTCGACACCCAGTTCTCCGAGCGTCGCGACCTGCTCAAGGCGCGGTCCGCGCTGCTGGCGATCGACCTCGTGCTCACCCGCGAGCCCCGTCCCGCCACCGCCGCGCTGCGCGCCGAGGTCGAGCGGATCCTGGCCGGGGCCCACGAGTTCGTCGAGCTGCGGGCGCTGGCGGACCTGCGTGCCGGGAAGGTCGTGTTCCCGCCCGAGGCGCTCGCCGACGCCGAACGCCTGCTCGGCGGCGACGGCGGCTCGGCGTCGGCGCGGCTGGGCCTGGAGGCCGCGGCCGGCCCGCGCGAGGTGCACGACGCGGCCGGTGAGGCGCTGCGCCGCTGGCGGCGCCGGGCGGAGAGCCCGCTGACCGGGCGGGCGTCGGCGGAGGCCGCGCGGATCGTCGTCCGGTCCTGCGAGGGGCTGCTCGCGGCGGCCGCACGGCCGCACGTGCACCACTGAGCCGGGCCCGGTCCCCCGTCAGGCGCGGTCGTCGAGGATCCGCCGCAGCTCGTCCATCAGCTCGCTGCGGCTGCCGACGCCGAGGCGCTGGCGGATCCGGGCCACGTGGTGCTCGACGGTCTTCGCCGAGATGAACAGGGCCTCGCCGACCTCGCGCTGCGTCCGTCCCTGCACGACCAGCTCGGCGACCTCCAGCTCCCGCTCGGACAGCAGGCCGGTCCCCGTGCCCTCGGCCGGCTCGGGGGCGGGCGGGGCCGGTGGCGCGGGCGCGGCGTCCGGCGTCCCCGGGCCCGGGGCGGGGTCCTCGGCCGGGGCCGGGGCGCCCGCGCGCAGGTCGGTCCCGGCCGCCTGCAGGGCCCGCGCGCAGGCCAGCAGCGCCGACACCGCACGCCGGTCCGCGGTGCGCAGGGCGGCCTGCCCGGCGAGCCGGCCGCCGTCGAAGGAGAGCCCGACGGCGTGCAGGCCGCGGGCGGCGGCCTCCACCCCGGCGGCGTCGACGCTGCCCTCCAGCACCCCGACCCAGTGCGGCGCCGCGGTGGCCATCGCGTGCGCGAAGCGGCTGCCGCAGGCCGCGCGCCCCAGCTCCTCGGAGCAGGCGCGGGCGGCGTCGACGTCGTCGGTGAGCACGGCGGCCTGCAGGCGCGCCCAGTGCAGCGGCGCCGTCCACAGCGCGGGCCGGCCGAGCCGGTCGAGCAGCGCCTCGGCCTCGGCCAGGTGCGGCGCGACCCAGCTCTGCTCGCGCAGCCGGGTCGCCGCCGTCACCAGCTCGCCGAGCGGCTGCAGCACGTAGAGGTCCACCGGGTGCCGGACGATGGCCTGCCGCGCCCGGGTCCAGGAGCGCATGAGCCCGCCGACGTCGGACTGCCGGCGGGCGATCGCGACCTGCAGCGCGGCGGCGAGGAACTCGTCGCGGGGCTCCAGCGGGCCGTCGCCGGCGTCGACCGCGGCGAGCCGCTCCGAGGCGAGGCCGGTGGCGCCGCGCAGCAGCGCGATCCAGCCGAGCAGCAGGCGGTGCCGGGCCCGTGCCGGGGCGCCGCCCAGCCCGGTCCGCAGCGCGCGGTCCAGCACCGACGCGGCGACGTCGAACTCCCCGGTGTGCACCGCCACCAGCGCGGCGAGCGCCGCGGGGGTGTCGGGCAGCAGGGCGGCGCCGTGCGCGGACTCCAGCAGCCCGGCCGCGCGGGCCAGCCCGGACAGCGCGGCCGTCGGCGAGCCCTCCACCGAGTCGAGCATCCCGCGGGCGGTCAGGTCGTCGGCGCCGTCGACGAGGGTGGGCGCGCGGCCGGGGACGAAGGCGGCGCCGTCGCCGTCGACGACGGCACGGGCCTCCTCCAGCGCCCCGGTCCCGATGAGCACGGGGACGGCCGCCGCGGGCGGGCGTTCCCCGGACACCGCGGCGGTCCAGCGGTACAGCTCGGCGCTGCGGGCCAGCAGCCCCCGGCGGGCGAGGACCGCGGCGGCCACCGACCCGGCCCGCACCGCGTCGTGGGGTTCGACGGCGTCGGTCGCGGACAGCACGGCGTCGGCGTGGCCGAGCGCGCCGTCGAGGTCCCCGGCGACGAGGTGGGCCTCGGCGCGCGGCGCGGCGACGGTCAGCGGCGACACCCCGGCCGCGACGGCCTCGGCGTAGAACCGGACGGCGTCACGGCTCTCGGCGCGGGCGGCCTCGGCCGCGGCCGCCACGAACACCGCGGCGGCCCGTTCCCCGGTGGCACCGGACCCGCGCAGCGTCCGCGCGACGGCCAGCACGCTGCCCCCGCGGTCGAGCTCGATCTCGGCGAGGTGGCGGCGCAGCTCGGTGCGCCGGGCCGGCGCGACCCGGGCCCGGACGGCCTCGGCGACCAGCGGGACCACCCGGCCGTCCGGCGTGCAGAGCCCGGCGGCGGCGGCGCGGGCGGACAACTCGTCGAGCTCGGTGATGTCGGCGCCCACGCCGATCCCGGCCGCGTCGGAGATCCCCAGCAGCGGCACCAGCACCTCGGCGTCGACCGGGGCGCCGAGGGCGAGCGCGGTGACCAGCTCGACGACCCGCGGGTCCTCCGCGTCGACGGCGTAGCCGATCTGCTCGGCGAGCTGCGGCGGCACCGGGCCGCCGATCCGGCCGGTCGCGAGCAGCCGGTCGACGAGCATCGGGGAGCCCGCGGTGCGCTCCAGGACCGCGCGGACGGCCTCGTCGCCGAGCCGGGTGGTGGTCACCCGGGCGGCCCGGGCGGCCACGCCCGCCGCGTCCAGCGCGCCGAGCACCAGCGGGGGCGTGCCGGACGCCAGCGCGGCGCCGAGCCGGGCCAGCTCGCGGCTGCGCGGCCACGGCCGGAACGCGACGACCAGCCGGGTGCCGGGGGTGCCGGCCAGGGAACGGATCCGCCCGAGGGTCGCGTCGTCGAGCAGGTGGGCGTCGTCGACGACGACGACCGCGCCGGGGGCCGCGTCGTCGGCCCCGTGCACCGCGTCGGCGCCGGGGGCCGCGGACCACACCCGGACCAGCTCGCGCAGCAGGGTGGACTTGCCGGACCCGGCCGGGCCGGTGACCGCCGTCGCGCGGCCCGCGTGCGGGTCCTCGGCGACCGCGCGCAGCAACGCGAGCGACGCCGGTCCACCGGCCAGTGGTCCGGTGGTGGGCGACACGGGTGCCGCTGCCGTCACGTGACCCCCCTCTCCCCCGTTCGGGGTGCCCGCGAGGCTATCGGGTGCGCCCCTGTGCCCGGCCGGGGGTCCGGCAGGATCACCGGTGTGAGCGACAGCGGCGACGGTGACCACGGCACGCCGGCCGGCGAGGTCTGGGCGATCGTCCTGGCCGGCGGCCGCGGCCTGCGCTACGGCCGGCTCAAGCAGCTCGACCGGCTCGGGCCCGCGCGCCTGGTCGACCACACCGTGGCCGCCGCCCGCCGCACCTGCGACCGGGTCGCGCTGGTCCTGCCGTCCGGTGTGGACTGGGACGGCGAGCCGGTCGACGCGCTGGCCGTCGGCGGCGACCACCAGTCGGAGTCGCTGCGCGCGGGCCTCGCGGTGGTGCCCGCCGACGCCGGGATCCTCGTGCTGGCCGACCCCGCGCACCCGCTCGCGGCCGACCGGATCTTCACCGACGCGGTCGCCGCGGTCCGGGCCGGCGCCGACGGCGCGGTGCCGGTCGTGCCGCTGCTGGAGGTGGTGCAGCGGGTCCGCGACGGCGTCGTCGTCGAGACGCTGCCCAAGCAGGACACGGTGATCGCCCAGTCGCCGCAGGCGTTCCGGGCCGGGGTGCTGCGGGCCGCGCACGCGGACGCGCCGCGCCCGGTGGAGAACTCCGGGATGCTCGCCGCGCTCGGGTACCGGGTGGTGACGGTGCCGGGCGACCCGGCCAACCTGCACGTCGCGACGGCGGAGGACCTCGCCGTCGTCGCGCGGCTGCTCAGACCGCCAGCAGCTCCGTCGAGCTGAGCCCCAGCTCGTCCAGGGTGGAGCGCACCTCGCCGGTGTAGACCGGGTTCATCAGCAGCACCGACCGCGGCGGCGAGTCGAGCAGGTCCTTGGGCGAGCGGATCGGCAGGCCGAGCCCGCCCATGTAGCGGCCCTGCAGACCGGGGTTGATGTCGACGACGGCGCCCACCGCGCCGGTCCCGTCGGCGCCGCCCTCGACGATGTTGAGGAACGTCAGCCCCTTGGCCCCGCCGCCCCAGACGACGACCTCGTCGCCCGTGGCCGCCCGCCCGCCCAGCCACTCGCGCCAGCGGGCGACCTGGTCGCCGACCCGGGTCGCGAAGTCGCGGCAGGCGCCGGCGAGCGCGTCGCGCAGGTGCGGTGCCAGCCCGGGGGTGCCCGGGGTGCCGTCCGGGCCGGCCTCGGCGACGACGTACTGGTCGGCGTAGGTCAGCCGGACCCGCGGGTCCGCGAATCCGGTCCCGGTCAGGAACGCGCCCATCGTCGCGGGGGTGAAGTAGGAGCAGTGCTCGTACTGCAGGTCCCAGAACGCGCCCTCGTCGAGGATGCGGCCGAGGTCGGGGACCTCGGCGAGCAGCGCGCGGGCCCCGCCGCGGCGCAATCCGGCGTGCAGCTCGGCGCCGAACACGGCGAGGTCGGGGATGTGCTCCAGGGTGTGCCGGCAGACCAGCGCGGCGGTGCCGGGCTCGACCTGGTCGCGCGCGAACTCCGCGGGCACGGCCGTCAGCCGCCCGGCCAGCTCGGGCCGCACCCGCTGCGGGACGAAGTGCGGGTCGATGCCGGTGACCCGGCCGACGCCGGCGCCGAGCAGCTCGGCGGCGAAGTCCCCCGACCCGCACCCGACCTCGACGACGTGCTCGTCCGCGAGCCCGAACCGCGCGACCCAGTCGGCGGTGATCTCCGCGGCGTAGGCGGCGAAGCGGGGCGAGTGGTGCTGGGACTCCTCGTGGTCGCCGGTGTAGTCGAGCAGGGCCGGGTCGAAGTCGCGGTTGAACACGAGTCCGCAGCGGTCGCACAGCACGAGGACCTGGTCCCCGACCGCGACGGCGCGCGCCGAGGCCGGGTCGGGCAGCACCGCGGTGCCGTGCACCGGCAGCCCGGTCACCGAGAAGAACGGGTCGCTCGCGGGCGCGTCGCACGCGGGGCAGCGGTTCAGCACGCGGGCGACACTAGCGCCCGGCCGTCACCCGTCCGTGCGCGCGCCCGGGGCGGCTCAGCGGTTCAGCACGCCGTGGGGGTCCTGCGCGTCCGGGACGGCGGCGCCCCCCGTCCCCAGCAGCTTCTGCCACTGCGGGTGGTCGACGACGTCGGGCACGCTCTCCACGCGTCGGGCCGCCGCGAGCACGGCGACCGCGCGGGCCGCGTCGCCGCCGCCCTCCGGCCGGACGGTGCGCGCCAGCTCGGGCCAGGTCTCCCCGCCGAGCAGCCCGTTGACGTCGTCGGCGCGGTGCGCCCGCTGGAACCCGGTGACGGCGGCGGCGGTGCGGTCGTCGTAACGCCCGTCGGGCTCGCCGCGCAGCGACCCGGCGTCGCGCAGCAGGTACTGGGCGGCCTCGACCAGCGGCCCGCGGTCGCCGGTGCGCAGCAGCGGCCAGCCCGCCTTGACGGCCTCGGTGCGCGAGAGCCGGCGGCCGAGCAGGCCCGCGACCTCACGGCGCAGCCGGGGCAGCGCCGCGTAGAGCCGGTCGCCGGGGCAGATGGTGTTGCGGTAGTCGCGGTGGCCGTAGAGCTCGGTCGGCGCGATGCCGTAGCGCAGGCAGATGTAGGCGCAGGTGACGCGCAGCGAGTTCCACAGCGCCGGGGTGGGGTCCACCCCGATGTAGGTGCCCTCGTTCTCGATGCCGATGGCGATCACGTTCTGGCCGGGCGAGTGCGCGCCCTCGACGACGCGGCGGCCGCCGTTGAGCTCGCCCAGGCTGAACAGCCTGCCCTCCATCACGTGCCCGCCGCGCGAGATCGTGAAGTGCTGGCCGGAGTCGAGCCAGCCGTTGCGGTCCATGTGGTAGTTCTGGATCGCCCGGGCCATCCGGTGCGCCGCGCCCACGCTGTAGTCGGTGGTGTTCGCCCCGGCGGTGTGGTGGACCAGGATCCGGATCGGGCGGCGGTCCCAGATCTTCGGCGGGATCTTCGGCCTGCGCGCGCCCCACTCGGCGCAGCGCGCGATGTAGGGGATCGGCGCGCCCTCGTCGAGCGGGCCCGCGCCGGCCGGGCCGGGCAGCCCGTCCGGTCCCGGGACGGCCTCCGGTCCCGGTACCGCACCGGGCCCCGGGACGGTGCCCGGCGGAGCGGGGTCGGTGGTCGGCGGCGGTCCGGCGAACGCCTGCCCGGGCAGGACGAGGCCGGCCCCGGCGACCGCCCCGCCGACGAGCACGCCGCGCCGGCTCCAGCCCTGTCCCTCGCCCATGGCCCGCCCTCCCGCCGACGCCGGGGTGGCGCCACCTGCCGTCACAGATGTCACGTCGGCCCCGTGCGTCACCGCATTCTCGTGGGTCACACATCGGTCACCGCGCTGGCGCGCCGGGCGGGTGCGTCACACGGCCGGGCGTTACCGCGGGTCCGAACACGCCCTTGCCCGGGTTACCCGCGAGTAATACTCTGGAGTCAGTTACCGGCCGGTAAGCGAATCGGCCCTGGCAGGAACGGCGGTGAGGGACGGATGGGCCACTACAAGAGCAACGTGCGCGACCTGGAGTTCAACCTCTTCGAGGTCTTCGGCGTGCAGGACCACCTCGGCACGGGCCCCTTCGAGGACGTCGACGTCGACACCGCCAAGGGCGTGCTGTCCGAGCTGTCGACCGTGTGCACCGGCCCGCTGGCCGAGCACTACGCGACGATCGACCGCAACCCGCCGGTCTTCCACCCCGAGGACCACACCGTCACCACGCCGCAGGAGCTCAAGGACGCCTACAAGGTCCTCTGGGACGGCGAGTGGTGGCGCCTGGGCCTGCCCAACGAGCTGGGCGGCATGGGCATCCCGCCGTCGGTGCAGTGGGCGGCCGCCGAGCTGATGTGCGGCTCCAACCCGGCCATCTTCATGTACATGGCCGGCCCGAACTTCGCCTCGATCCTCTACAGGAACGGGACCGAGGAGCAGCAGCGCTGGGCCCAGCTGATGATCGACCGCGGCTGGGGCGCCACCATGGTGCTGACCGAGCCCGACGCGGGCTCCGACGTCGGCGCGGGCCGCACCAAGGCCGTCCAGCAGGACGACGGCACCTGGCACATCGAGGGCGTGAAGCGGTTCATCACCTCGGCCGAGCAGGACTTCACCGAGAACATCATGCACCTGGTGCTGGCCCGCCCCGAGGGCGCGAAGGCCGGCACCAAGGGCCTGTCGCTGTTCCTCGTGCCGAAGTTCCACTTCGACACCGGGACCGGCGCCCCCGGTGAGCGCAACGGCGCCTTCGTCACCAACGTCGAGCACAAGATGGGCCTGAAGGCCTCCACCACCTGCGAGCTGACCTTCGGGGCGCACGGCACCCCGGCCGTCGGCTGGCTGCTCGGCGACACCCACGACGGCATCGCCCAGATGTTCCAGGTCATCGAGTACGCCCGGATGATGGTCGGCACCAAGGCCATCGGCACCCTGTCGACCGGCTACCTGAACGCGCTCGAGTTCGCCAAGGAGCGCGTGCAGGGCGCCGACCTGACCCGGATGACCGACAAGACCGCGCCGCGCGTCACGATCACCCACCACCCCGACGTCCGCCGCAGCCTCATGCTGCAGAAGGCCTACGCCGAGGGCATGCGCGCGGTCTACCTCTACACCGCGACCTTCCAGGACAAGGTGCGCCTGGGCGGCGAGGGCGCCGAGCTGGCCGAGAAGGTCAACGACCTGCTGCTCCCGATCGTCAAGGGCGTCGGCTCCGAGCGCGCCACCGAGCAGCTCGTGCAGTCGCTGCAGACCCTCGGCGGGTCCGGCTTCCTGCAGGACTACCCGATCGAGCAGTACATCCGGGACGCCAAGATCGACTCCCTCTACGAGGGCACCACGGCGATCCAGTCCCTGGACTTCCTGTTCCGCAAGATCGTCCGGGACAACGGTCAGGCGCTCGCCCACGTGGCCGGCGAGGTGCAGGCGTTCATCGACTCCGACGCGGGCAACGGCCGGCTCAAGGAGGAGCGCGAGCTCCTGCGGACCGCGCTCACCGACGTCCAGGGGATGCTCGGCTCGCTGACCGGCTACCTGTACTCCTCGGCCGAGGACGTCACCAACCTCTACAAGGTCGGCCAGCACACGGTGCGCCTGCTGCTGGCCGTCGGCGACCTGCTCGTCGGCTGGCTGCTGCTGCGCCAGGCCACGGTCGCGCTGGCCGCGCTGGGCACCGACGGCGTCTCGGCGAAGGACAGGTCCTTCTACGACGGCAAGGTCGCGGTCGCGTCGTTCTTCGCGAAGGCGGTGCTGCCCCGCCTCACCTCGGACAAGGCGATCATCGCCGCCGCCGACAACGACCTCATGCAGGTCGACGAGGCCGCGTTCTGATCCGGCCCCACGGACGGAAGGGCCCCGGGCGCGGACTCCCCGCCCGGGGCCCTTCCCCGTTCCGGCACCTCCGTCACTGGGAGATGTAGCTCTCCAGCTGCTCGCGCTCCTTCTCCAGCATGTCCATGCGGGCCTTGACCAGGTCGCCGATCGACACGATCCCGGCGAGCTCCCCGTCGACGAGGACGGGCAGGTGCCGCACCCGCCGGTCGGTCATGACCCGGGCCAGGTCGCCCACCGAGTCGTCGGGCGAGCAGGTGACGACCTCGGCGGTCATCACGTCGGACACCCGGGCGCCGAGCAGCGCGTCGCCCTGCTCGTGCAGCCGGCGCACCACGTCGCGCTCGGAGACGATGCCGACCAGCCGGCCGCCGTCGACGACCGGCAGGGCGCCGAGGTTCCGCTCGGCGATCGCGCGGAGCACCACGGTCACCGGTTCGTCCGGCGCCACGGTGCTGACCGCGCTCCCCTTGCTCCTCAGAACGTCCGCGATGCGCATGGCGTACCCCGATCCCTCGCTGTCCGACGGCAGGAGGGACCAGGGTAGGTATGTGACGCGGCTCTCGTCAGCCCCTGACGGTGACGATCACCGGATCAGCCGCCGCACTGCACGATCGGCTGAGGGTTGTACTTCACCGTCCGGGTCTTGCTGGTCGTCTCGCCGGTCTGGACGTTGCGCATCGTGCGGGTGTCGGTGGCGGTGAACCCGGGCGAGCCCTTGCTGGGGCTGCAGGGCTGGCCGGCCGGGATGTTGACGACCTGCGGCTGCGTCGGGTTGGTCCGCGGCCCGGTCGCCGAGGTGACGTCGTAGACCTTCTGGCCGAAGAACGACACCGTCACGTTGCTCGGCGTCCACGAGGTCCGGATCAGCACCGGCGACGGCCCGTCGTTGCGGAACTTGACGTCGATGAGGTCGTTGAAGACCGTCGCCTCGCGGGCCACCGGGTAGCGGCTGATGTAGTAGCTGTGCTCCTTGTGCTCGACGTCGGTCATGCCGGCGAAGTACGACGCGTTGTACAGCGTCGTCGCGAGCTGGGAGACGCCGCCGCCGACGCCGCGGGCCGGGTGCCCGTCCTCGATGATGCCCGCCTCGACGTAGCCGTTGGCCGCGTTGCGCGGGTTGCTGACGGCGTTGAGGCTGAACGTCTCGCCGGGCGCGACGATCTTGTTGTTGACCGACTCGGCGGCGCGCTTGATGTTCAGGCCCGAGTCGGCGGCGAACCCGCCGGTCGTGAACGTGGAGATCTCGGTGGCGTTGCCCAGCGACTCGAGGTCGGCCGTGGTGATCTCGGCCGGCTCGTTGGCGTAGATCGCGGCGACCGTGCGCTCGCCCTGCCCGGTGAGGATCGGCAGCACGTTGGCGAAGGTGGCCTCGTAGTCGATGCCCCGGCCGTCCTGCGACGGGACGACCCGCGGCGGGTTCGCGGCGAAGTCGAGCTGGGCGTCGACACCCGGCTTCTCGGTGCTCGCCAGCTGCGGCGACACCGAGTCCTCCAGCGTCTTCACCGCGATCACCGGCTTGAGCCGGACCGCGCCCTCCGGGTCGGCGGTGAAGCTCAGTGCCTTGGTGATGTCCTCGGGCGTGATCGTGGCGTTCGCGCCCTCACCGGTCACCGTCAGCGGGCCGGACACCGCGGGCAGGGCGACCTCGTCGATCGCCTTCTGCACGTCGGCCGGGGTGGTGACGGCCTGCTCCACGATCAGCGGCAGCTGCACCGGCTCACCGGAGGCCCACTGCTGCTCGACGACGCCGACGGCCGCGTCGACGTCGAGCTGCTGGCCCGGCTCCGGGGCGACCGGCGTCGGGGTGACGCCCTGCCACTGGATCGACCCCTCCTTGGGCTCCTTCATCACCAGCGGCGCCATCTGCTCCAGGGCGGTGCGCACGGCGCGGTCGTCGGCGGAGTTGACGACCCCCACCTCGCGGGTGGTGAAGAACGACGCGACCCGGGTGAACGGGTTGAGCGGCTGCTCGCCCGCCTCGTCGAGGGTGCGCGCGTAGTCGATCTGCAGGCCGGCGGCCTTCGGGTCGATCTCGGTACGGACCTCGCCCGCCTGCACCGGCACCGGCGCGGACGAGCGCGGCTCGATCGCCGACTGCAGGGCCTCGGTGGCCTGCGCGCGCGACATCCCGCCGATCTGCTGCCCCGCGACGACGACGCCGCGCGGGACGCTGCCCGAGCTGAGCGCCAGGTCCCCGACGTAGCCGAGGACCAGGACGCCGAGCGCGGCCGCGGCGACGATCAGCCCGACCGGGCGCCTGCGGCCGGAGCCGCGGCCCTCGTCGCCGTCGCCACCGCCGTCGCCACCGCCGTCGCCACTGCCGGGGCCGCCGGGGTCACGGGGGCCGCCCGGGCCACCGGGGCCGGGGGCGCCGGCGCCCAGGACGGCGGTACCGGAACCGGCACCGGTGTCGATGCGGGCGGTCTGCTCGGACGCGCCGCCGGCGGGCGTCGCGTTGGCGGCCGGGGTCACCCGGGACATGACCTGGGTGCGCTGCTCGCTCAGCGGGGGGACGCGGACGGTGTCCTCGGCGTCGGGGGCCGCCGGGGCCGGACGCGGCGCGCCCTGCGGCGCGGCATCCGGCTGCGGGCCACCCGCGGGCCGGCCCGGACCGGACTCGACCTGGCCGGGCTGGACCTGGCCGGGCTGGACCGGATCCGGCTGGACCGCGCCGGACGGGGCCGCGCCGGATGGGTCACGCGGCGCGGGGGACGGCGCCTGCGGGGCGCCCGACCGGACCGGTGCCGCGGACGCGGCGGGACCGGCCGGCTCGGCCGTGGTGGCCTGGCCGGCGACGGCGCGGGCGGCGGCCGACTCCGGCGGCGCCTGCGCGGCGGCCTCGGCCGGGTCCGCCGGCGCGGACGGCGCGTCCTGCTGCGCGGCCGGTCCCGGCGACGGACGGCGGGCGGGCATCACGGGGCGGCCGGCCTGGTCCGGCGACGCTCCCGCCTCCGGTGCGGGCGTCACCGGCTGCTCGTCGGTGTCCCCGGACGAGGATGGGCGCTCGGACATGGGGTGGGTCTTCCTTTCCGCACTGCCGTCGACACTGGGAGCCGCCGCGCCGGAGGGGCCACCGCGGTCCGCGGTCCGGCGCGACGGACGGTCAGAGATAGAGACCGGTCCCGTGCTGGGTGGCCTCCGAGGCCACCGCGTGCAGGTCCCGCTCGCGCATGACCAGATGCCCGACGCCGCCGATCTCGACCTCGTACTGGTCCTCCGGCGCGAGCAGCACGCGGTCGCCGGCCTTCACCGTGCGCACGTGCTGTCCCACCCCGACCACCTCTCCCCAGACGAGACGCTTGGCGACCTGTGCGGTTGCCGGGATGACGATTCCGGCCGAGCTCCGTCGCTCACCGGCCCCCTCGACCTTCTTGATCATGACCCGGTCGTGGAGCATCTGGATCTCGAGTTTGGGCTCGGCCACCCGCCCGATGCTACGGGTGGCCCCCGAGGCCCCCGGCAGCGCCCGGGGCAGGCGAGACCGTGCCCCGAACGTGGAACGCCCCGCGGCGCTACCGAGTCGGGGGTCCGATGGCGCCGCGGGGCTCAGCTGGGACTTCGCCGCACCCGCGAAGCGCGTTACGCCGCAACCGGTTTTCACCCGTCCGGAGTAGACGGGATCAGGTGCTCGCGAGCAGGTACCGCCCGAAGTGCGGCACGGTGAACGCGATCTGGCCGCGCTGGGCCGAGAACACGAGGCCCTTCTTCAGGAGGCTGTCGCGGGCCGGCGACAGCGACGAGGCGCGCCGGTCCAGGTGCTTGGCGACGAGCGAGGTCTCGACGGGGTGGTCCTCGCCGTCGGTCAGCTCCGCCATCGCGCGCAGGTACTCCCGCTCGGCCGGAGTCGCCCGCTCGAAACGGGACCCGAAGAAGCCGACGGCCAGCTCGGCCTCCGCCTCGGGGGCGGCCATCTCGACGTCGCGCACCCCGATCGGGCTGGTCGGCGCGGCGTCCCACGCGGCCTTGCCGTAGGCCTGCACGAAGTAGGGGTAGCCGCCGGAGCGCAGGTAGAGGTCGTCGAGGGCCTCCTGGTCGAACGTCGCGTCCTCGCGCTCGGCCGGGGCGAGCAGCGCGAAGTCGGCGTCCTTGCGGTCCAGCCGGTCGATCCGGGAGTACTTGAACAGCCGCTCGGAGTAGGACTTCGAGGCCGACAGCACCGCGGGCAGGTGCGGCAGCCCCGCCCCGACGACGACCAGCGGCACCCGCGCCTGGGAGAGCTCGTGGCAGGCCGCGCAGAGCGCCGACACGTCCTCGGCCTTCAGGTCCTGCATCTCGTCGATGAGCAGCGCGATGCCCGAGCCGACGTCCTGGGCGAGCTCGGCGACCTCGGTGAACAGCTCGACGAGGTCGATCTCGATGTCCCCGGAGTCGGCGCGCCCGTTGCGCACCGGGACGTCGATCCCGGGCTGCCACCGCTCGCGCAGCTTGGTCCCGTCCGGGGAGGAGCGCAGGGCGAACGCCTTGAGCACGCCGAGGACCTCGTCGATGCGCTCCGGCGCCCGGTGCCGGACGGCGAGGTCGCGGATCGCGCGGTGCAGCGCCGCGGACAGCGGCCGGCGCAGGTCGGCGTCCGGCCGGGCCTCGATCTTCCCGGCACCCCAGCCGGCGTGCATGGCCATCGACCGCAGCTCGCCGAGCAGCACGGTCTTGCCGACGCCGCGCAGCCCCGTCAGGACCAGGCTGCGCTCGGGACGCCCGCGGGCCACCCGCTCCAGGACGATCTCGAACGCGTCGACCTCGCGGTCCCGGCCGGCCAGCTCGGGCGGGCGCTGCCCGGCACCGGGGGCGAACGGGTTGCGCACCGGGTCCATGCGGGGACGGTATCCGCCGGTCTTCCGATTTCCGTAGACGAGCGCGACGGCCGGACGGCGTGTCGCGCGGCACCACCCGCACGGACCAGCGACGATGCCGGTCACTCCGAGTGACCGGAGCGGGCCCACGGACCGGTTCCGGGGACGCCCGCGCGGTCATCCGGGGACGCTGTGTACGACCGCGGCGGATGAATCACACCCGTGTGGTCACGATCCGGTGGCCCGTGTCGGCCGACCTTCCCGAACCGCCTCCGACCAGCGACACTCGTGGACGTGCACCACCCTGTCGCAGGTGATTCGCTCCGGGAGGAGAGTGCTGTGGGACGACGTCGTGGACGGCACCGGGCCGACCGGATGCATCACTCGACGCTGCGGATGAAGCCCATCACGCTGCGTCGCCGGCGGCTCGAGGCCCTGCGCACCCTGCTCGCGGGAGCGCGCCCCGGCTGGTGACGGCGCGGCGGGGGCGACCCCCGAACGCCCCCGCCGCCCACCTCCGTGCGGGTCCGGAACCGACCGGGCCGGCCGCGCCCGGCGGAACCCGCGTCAGCGGTCGCGGCCGTCGGTGTCGACGACCTCCCCGTCCACGACCTCCCCGTCCACGACCGGCCGCGTGTGGCCCGGGCCGGGGCGCTCCGCCGGGCGGGGCCCGGCGGGCCGGCCGGTGACGGCGGGGAACTCCCGGCCGGGTCCCGGCTCGGTGACGGTCTCGCCGTCGACGACGGTCGCGCCGTACCGGATCCGGGCGGTCCGCAGGCCGGGCGCGGCCCGCTCCGCCGCGCGCAGCATCCGGCGCCGGGCCAGCACCCGGGTCGGCGGGAACACCAGCGCGAGCCCGAGGACGTCGGTGATCAGGCCGGGCAGGAAGAGCAGGATGCCGCCGATCGCGACGAGCAGGCCGTCGGTGGCCTCCTCGTGCGCGAGCTTCCCGCGCTGGACCGCGGAGGCCAGCGCCCGGGCGGCGCGGACCCCCTCACGGCGGGCCAGCAGCAGGCCGAGCACCGACCCGGCGAGCAGCACGAGCAGGGTCCAGCCCAGCCCGATCCAGGCGATCAGCCCGGCGATCGCCACCACCTCGAGCACGACGTAGAGCAGCACGAACGGCATACCGCGACAACGCGCGAGGACGCCGTTCTGCTCCCGATCCGCCCGGATTCGCCGGATCGGCCCTGCGCCGCCGGGGTCACCAGGTGAAGGCGACCCCCGGGTCGTGCAGGAGGGCACCGACGTCGGCGAGGAACCGCGAGCCCTCGGCGCCGTCGACCAGGCGGTGGTCGAAGGACAGCGCGAGCCGGCAGACCGTGCGGACGGCCAGCTCGCCGTCGACGACCCACGGCGCGGGCCTGATCGACCCGACGGCCAGGATCGCCGCCTCGCCCGGGTTGAGGATCGGGGTCCCCGAGTCGACGCCGAGCGCACCGACGTTGGTGATGGTGATCGTGCCCCCGACGAGGTCGGCGGGCGCGGTCCGGCCCGCGCGGGCGGTGTCGGTGAGCGCGGCGAGCGCCTCGGCCGTCGCCCGCAGGTCGAGGGTGTCGGCGTCGCGGATCTTGGGGACGACGAGGCCGCGCGGGGTGGCCGCGGCGATGCCGAGCTGGACGCGCCCGTAGTAGACGATCTCGCCGGCGCGCTCGTCCCAGCTGGCGTTGACCGCCGGCGTGCGGGCCGCGGCGAGACAGACCGCCCTGGCGACGAACGCGAGCGGCGTCAGCTTGACCCCGGCGTACTCGCGCGACGCCCGGAGCCGCTCGCGCAGGTCCATCATCGCGGTGACGTCGACGTCGAGGAACTCGGTGACGTGCGGCGCGGTGAACGCACTCGCCACCATCGCGGCGGCCGTCGCCTTGCGGACGCCGCGGATCGGCTCGCGCCGGTCGACGCCGCCGGCCGGGGTGGACGCGACGGCTCCCGCGGCGGCGGTACCCGGCGCGGACGGGGCGGCTCCGGTGGCGGGGCCGGAGCCCGCGTCGGTCACGCGGGCGGCGGTGGCGGCGGTCCCGGCGGCGGTGCTGTGCCCACCGGCCGGACCGGCGGGCGCCCGGCCGGACGCCCCGGTCGCCGGCACCGGGCCGGCGGCGGCCGCGTCGACGTCGTCGCGGGTGATCCGGCCGTGCGGGCCGGAACCGGTGACGCCGCGCAGGTCGACGCCGAGCTCGCGGGCGTGGAGCCGCACCGGGGGCGGGGCGACCGGCCCGAGCGCCGGGCTCCGCCCCGTCCGCGGCCGGAGCGGTGGGGGCGGGCTCGGCCGGGGCGGACGGCTCGGCGGGGGGAGCGGGCTCGACGGGCGCCGCGTCCGCCCCGGGAGCGGACGCCGGGGCGGGCGGCACCGGGGCATCCGGGTCGGCCGCGCGCCGCGGGCGGCGCCGCGACGAACCCTGCCGCGGCCCGTACCCGACCAGCGTCGCGATCCGGCCGTCCTTGCCGGCCTCGCCGATCTTCGCGCCGCCCTCCTCGGCCGGCGCCGCGTCCGGCGCGCCGGACCCCGTGTCGATCGCGATGATCGGTGTCCCGACCTCGATCGTGGCGCCCGGCTCGGCCAGCAGCTCGCCGACCGTCCCGGCCCACGGCGAGGGCAGCTCGACCGCGGCCTTGGCCGTCTCGATCTCGACGATCACGTCGTTCACGGCGACGGTGTCACCGGGCGCCACCCGCCACTCGACGATCTCGGCCTCGGTCAGCCCCTCGCCGACGTCGGGCAGCTTGAAGTGCTCACGCATCAGTGGTCCTCACCAGGCCAGGGAACGGTCGACGGCGTCGAGCACCCGGTCCAGGTCCGGCAGGTACTCGTCCTCCAGCCGCGACGGCGGGTAGGGGGTGTCGAAGCCGGTCACCCGCAGCACCGGGGCCTCCAGCGAGAAGAAGCACTCCTGCTGGATCCGGGCGGCGACCTCCGAGGTCACCGACGACTCCGACGGCGCCTCGGACACCACGACCAGGCGCCCGGTGCGGCGCACCGAGTCCTCGACCGGGCCCAGGTCGAGCGGCGACAGCGACCGCAGGTCGATCACCTCGAGCTCGTGCCCCTCCTCGGCGGCCGCACCGGCAGCGTCGAGGCAGGTCTTCACCATCGGGCCGTAGGTGGCCAGCGTGAGCGTGGAGCCCGGCCGCACCACCCGCGACGCGTGCAGCGGGTACGCCGACGCCAGGTCGGAGCCCGCGTCGACCTCGCCCTTCTCCCAGTAGCGCCGCTTCGGCTCGAAGAAGATCACCGGGTCGTCGGAGACGATCGCCTGCTGGATCATCCAGTGCGCGTCGGCCGGGGTGGAGCAGGTGACGACCTTGAGCCCGGCGACGTGCGCGAACAGCGACTCCGGGGACTCCGAGTGGTGCTCCACGGCGCCGATCCCGCCGCCGTAGGGGATCCGGACGACGACCGGCACCGGCACCCGGCCCTGCGTCCGGTACCGCAGCTTCGCGAGCTGGGACACGATCTGGTCGTAGCCGGGGAAGACGAAGCCGTCGAACTGGATCTCGCAGACCGGGCGGAACCCGCGCACGGCGAGCCCGACGGCGGCCCCGATGATCCCCGACTCCGACAGCGGCGTGTCGAGCACGCGCTGCTCGCCGAAGTCCTTCTGCAGCCCGTCGGTGATGCGGAAGACCCCGCCGAGCCGGCCGACGTCCTCGCCCATGATCAGGACCTTGGGGTCGCGCTCCATCGCGGCGCGCAGGCCGTCGTTGAGCGCCCTGGCCATCGTGGTCGGCACGGTTCAGCCCTCCCCGTCGGCGAACGACGCGTGGTAGGCGAGGTACTCCTCGCGCTGGCGGTCGACGGTGGGGGAGGCGTCGGCGTAGACCTCGGAGAACATCCGCTCCGGGCCGGGCTGCGGCATCGCGCGGCAGAACGCCCGCATCCGCTCGCCGAGCTCGTCGGCCTCGGCCTCGACGGCGTCGAAGAAGTCCGCGCCGACGCCGTGGCGGCGGGCCAGGTGCACCCGGACCCGCTCGATCGGGTCCTTCAGCTTCCACAGCTCGACCTCGTCGGCGAGGCGGTAGCGGGTCGCGTCGTCGGAGGTGGTGTGGGAGTCCATCCGGTAGGTGAACGCCTCGATCAGCACCGGGCCGTTGCCGGTGCGGCACTCGTCGAGCGCCCAGCGGGTGACGGCCAGGCAGGCCAGCACGTCGTTGCCGTCGACCCGCACGCCGGGGAAGCCGTAGCCGCGGGCGCGCTGGTAGAGCGGCACCCGGGTCTGGCGGTCCAGCGGGACCGAGATGGCCCACTGGTTGTTCTGGCAGAAGAACACGAGCGGCGCGTCGTAGGCGGCGGCCCAGACGAAGCCCTCGTGCACGTCGCCCTGGCTGGTGGCGCCGTCGCCGAAGTAGCAGATCGTGGCCTCGCCGGTGTCGCGGTCGCCCACCCTGGACTCGAAGCGCTGCCCCATCGCGTACCCGGCGGCGTTGAGGCACTGGTTGCCGATGACGATCGTGTACGGGTGGAACCGGGTCGCGACCGGGTCCCAGGTGCCGTGGTCGGTGCCGCGGAAGATCCCCAGCAGCTCGGTCGGGTCGACCCCGCGGCACCAGGCGACACCGTGCTCGCGGTAGCTCGGGAAGCACATGTCCTCCGGCGCGAGCGCGCGCCCGGAGCCCACCTGCGCCGCCTCCTGCCCGAGCAGCGGGACCCACAGCCCCAGCTCGCCCTGGCGCTGCAGCGAGTTGCCCTCGCGGTCGGCCCGCCGCACCAGGACGAGGTCGCGGTAGAGCGAGCACAGGTCCTCGGCCGTGATGTCGGCGGCGTAGCGGTCGAAGCGCTCGTCGGGGACGCGCTCACCCTCCGGGGTCAGCAGCTGCACCAGCTCGGGGCCGCCCTCGTCGACGCCCTTGAGCCCGGCGACGACCTGGTCGTGGCTGGGCCGCGACCGCGGGTCGGTCGGTATCCACGCCTGCGGTTCGTCCACGTCGGCCTCCTCGGTCGCGCCGGGCGGGGTGCGGCCCGGGTGCGTCGGCACCGGGCCGCACGGGTGCGGCGGGCCCGGGACGCGGCGGGCGCGTCACCGCCGATCCTGGCACGGCGCCCACCCCGAGGAGAACCGGAGACCCGCAGGTCGACGGCCGGACGACGGACCGTCGGACGTCCACACACGACGGCCCCGGCACGGATCTCCACCGTGCCGGGGCCGTCGGGCGGGAGATCACGCGCCGTGCGGGCGCCCCGGGTCCGGCGGCGGGAACGCGGGCGGCTGCTGCGGGGTGCGCTGCGTGGGCGCGTCGGGCCCGCCCGCCGGGTACGGCGGGCTCCCCGGCGCCGGCGGGGTGGTGCCCGGCGCGCCGTAGCCGTAGCCGGGCTGCGGGATGCCCGCGGCGTCCTTCGCCTTGCGGGCGGCGCCGGCGATCTGGTTCGTGTACTTGCCCTTGGTCTGCTTGTCGACGAACTGGGCGGCGGAGTCGAGGGCCTTGCCCGCCTTGTCCGGGTTGGACCGGGCGTAGCGGCGGGCCGCCTCGACCGCCCCGGCCAGGACGGTGAGCCTGCGGAACAGCGACATCGTGGGGACCTCCGTGACGGTGGTGCGCCGCACGGGACCGGCGGCGCTCGCTCGTCGCACCAACAGTAGGCGAACGCGCACGGACCGGCGCGGGTTCCGGGCCCGGCGCGACGGGCGTGTAACGGATCGGCCGGTCCGGGGGCGGAACCCGCTCCCGAAGTGGCAGGATCCCGCCCGTTCGGCCCGGCCTCACCTGGAAGGCAACCGCATGACGACCGCGCGTACCCGCAGTGTCCGATCCCTGACCGGGATCGCGCTGACCGCACTGACCGCCCTGGTCCTGACCGGCTGCGGAGCCGGTGGCGACGGCAGCGGCGGTTCCGGCGCCGCCACCGGCACCGACGAGCCGGTCCCGGCCGTCGCGAAGGACGACCGGCTCGCGGCGATGGTGCCCGCCGAGGTGCGCCAGGACGGCACCTGGGTCGTCGGCACCGACCCGACCTACCCGCCGAACGAGTTCACCGCGCCCGACGGCACGACGATCATCGGCATGGAGGTCGACCTCGGCAACGCCGTCGCCCAGAAGCTGGGCCTGACGGCGAAGTTCGAGCAGAGCCAGTTCTCCGGGATCATCCCGGGCATCACCGGCGGCCGCTACGAGGCCGGCATCTCCTCGTTCACGATCAACGCCGAGCGCACGAAGGTGCTCGACATGGTCGGCTACTTCTCGGCCGGCACCAGCCTCGCCACCCGCAAGGGCAACCCGGACGGCATCGACCCGAACGACCTGTGCGGCAAGGCCGTCGGCGTCCAGCAGGGCACCGTGCAGGTCGAGGACGTGCAGGCCCGCACCAAGAAGTGCACCGACGCGGGCAAGCCGGCGATCCAGGTCACCGAGCTGCAGGCGCAGACCGACGTGACGCTCGCGCTGAACTCGAACCGGATCGTCGCGATGCTCGCCGACTCCCCGGTCGCCGCCTACGCGCAGACCACCACCAACGGCGCCGTCGAGGTCGTGGGGCAGCCCTACGACACCGCGCCGTACGGCATCGCGCTGAAGAAGAACGACGGTCAGTACGCCCAGGCCGTGCAGGGTGCGGTCCAGTCGCTGATCGACGACGGCACCTACACGAAGATCCTCGACAAGTGGAACGTCGCCAACGGCGCGGTGCCCACCTCCTCGATCAACGGTGGCTGAGCCGGCGACCACCGGCGCCCGCCCGGAGCCCCGCGACGCGGCCCCCGTCCGGCACCCCGGACGGTGGGTCGCGATCGCGGTGCTCGCGGTCCTCGGGGCGATGCTGGTCAACACCCTGCTGACCAACGAGAACTTCGGGTGGCCGACCGTCGCCCAGTACCTGTTCTCCGCGCCGGTGCTGAACGGACTGGCGAACACCCTCGTGCTCACCGTGCTGTCGATGCTGATCGGCATCCTCGGCGGGATCGGGCTCGCCGTGATGCGGCTGTCGCCGAACCCGGTGCTGTCCGGGGTGGCCGGTGGCTACCTCTGGCTGTTCCGGGGCACCCCGCTGATCGCCCAGCTGCTGTTCTGGAGCTTCCTGTCCGCGCTGTACCCGAACCTGTCGCTGGGCATCCCGTTCGGGCCGTCGTTCGTCGTGTTCGACACGAACTCGCTGATCACGCCGTTCCTGGCGTGCCTGCTGGGCCTCGGGCTGAACGAGGCCGCCTACATGGCCGAGATCGTGCGCGGCGGCATCCAGTCGGTCGACCACGGGCAGAGCGAGGCGGCCGGGGCGCTCGGCATGACCCGCGCCCAGACCCTGCGCCGGGTGGTGCTCCCGCAGGCGATGCGGGTGATCATCCCGCCGACCGGCAACGAGACGATCGGGATGCTGAAGACGACGTCGCTGGTCGTCGTCATCGGCTACACCGAGCTGCTGACCTCGGTGCAGCGGATCTACTCGACGAACTTCCAGACCATCCCGCTGCTCATCGTGGCCGCGGCCTGGTACCTGCTGCTGACCTCGCTGCTCACCGCCGGGCAGCGCGTCATCGAACGCCGCTACGGCCGCGGTGTGGCCGGCGCGGTCACCGAGGCGACCCCGCTGGTGCGGCTGTTCTCGTTCCGGACCGGAGGCAAGACCGCGTGACCCCGATGGTGGAGGCCGAGTCGGTCGGCAAGAGCTTCGGCGACGTCGAGGTGCTCCGGGGCGTCGACCTCGTCGTCGAGCCCGGGCAGGTGTGCTGCGTGATCGGGCCGTCCGGCTCGGGCAAGTCGACGCTGCTGCGCTGCATCAACCACCTGGAGACCATCGACACCGGCCGGCTGCGGGTGGGCGGCGAGCTCATGGGGCTGCGCGAGGAGAACGGCAGGCTGTTCCGGCTGCGCGACTCCGCGCTGGGCCGCCAGCGCCGCGACATCGGCATGGTGTTCCAGCGGTTCAACCTGTTCCCGCACCGCACGGCCGCGGAGAACGTGATGGAGGCGCCGGTCGTCGTCCGGCGCGAGCCGCGGGCGGCCGCCCGGACGCGGGCCGTGGAGCTGCTCGGCCGGGTCGGGCTGGCCGACCGCGCGGACGCCTACCCCGCGCAGCTGTCCGGCGGGCAGCAGCAGCGGGTGGCGATCGCCCGGGCGCTGGCCATGCAGCCCAAGCTGATGCTGTTCGACGAGCCGACCTCGGCGCTGGACCCCGAGCTCGTCGGCGAGGTGCTCGACGTGATGCGCGAGCTGGCCCGCGAGGGCATGACGATGGTCGTCGTCACCCACGAGATGGGCTTCGCGCGCGAGGTCGGCGACGCGCTGGTGTTCATGGACGAGGGCCGGATCGTCGAGTCCGGGGACCCGCGCACGGTGCTCTCCGACCCGAAGGAGGAGCGCACCCGCGCGTTCCTGTCGAAGGTGCTCTGAGCGCCTAGCGGGGCAGCCGCCCCATCAGGAAGAACTCCGGGTTGGGGCGCAGCGCGGTCAGGTGCGCGAGCCGGTTGGACATCGCGAACAGCGCGGTGATCGCGCCGACGTCCCAGATCTCGTCCTCGGTCAGGCCGGCCTCGCGGGCGTCGTCGAGGTCGGCCTCGGTCAGCGACTCGGAGCTGCGGGCGACCAGCAGCGCGAGGTCGACGATCGCGCGCTCGCGCCCGGACAGCTCCACCGCGTAGGGGTTGGTGGCGACCCGGTCGGCGATCTCGGGGTCCTTGTAGCGGATCCGCAGGATCGCCCCGTGCGCGACGACGCAGTACGTGCAGTTGTTCGCCCCCGAGGTCGCGACGACGACGAGCTCCCGCTCCGCCTTGGACAGTCCGTCGTCGCTGTCCATCAGCGCGTCGTGGTAGTCCAGGAACGCCCGCAGCTCGCGCGGGCGGCGCCCCAGGGCGCGGAAGACGTTCGGGACGAACCCGGAGCGTTCGGCGATCGCGCCGATCCGCTCGGCCAGGTCCGGGGGCAGCCCGTCGACGTCGACGTGGCCGAACCTGCTCACCTCGTGTGCCATGGCCCGGACGCTAGCGGTCCGGCCCTTCCGTCCGCGCCCCGCGATCCGGGACCATGTCGCGCCATGGGAGTCCCGGAGCAGGTCCGCGTGCAGCTCGCGACGTGGTGCACCGAGCAGGTGCCCGACGACGCGAGCGACCGCCGCCGGATCGCCTACACCACGGCGGGCAGCACCGTCACGATCCTCGACCGGCGGCCGCCCGCGTTCCCCGAGCTGGGTGCGGCGTGGTCGTCGACGTCGCTGGCGCAGCTGCGGTGCGACGACCCCGCCCCGGGCGAGTGGACGCTGTACCTGCCCGCCGAGCCCGGGTCCGGACGGCGCTGGGAACGGTCCGAGCCGTCCGGTGCGGACCCGTTCGTGCTGCTCGGCCGGGTCGCCACCGCGATCCGCGCGAGCAGCTGAGGCTCAGTCCTCCCGGCCCCCGGTGACGGCCGGGCGCGGGCCCGGGGCCATCGCCGACGGCGCGGACGGGCGGAACGGCTCGTCGCCGCGGGGCTCCGGGGCCGGGCGCGGCGCGGGCCGCGGGGCCGGCACCTCGGTCGCCTGCGGCGCCGGGGTCTCCGCCGACGCACGCGCCGCCGGGACCGACGACAGCGGCGGGACGGCCGGGACCGCGGGCTCCGGTGCGGGCGTCGCGGCGGTGCGGTCGCCGGTGCCGCGCAGGAAGCGCGCCGAGGCCTGGTTGAGGACCTCCAGCAGGGTCGTGCCCGAGGACGCGGCGCGCGGCTCGTCACCGACGACGGCGAGCATCCGCGGGGCGGCCGCGGTGAGCAGCAGCCCGTCGGCCTGCATGGCCCCGGCGCCGAGCACGACGACGAGGTCGGCGGTGTCGCTGCCGGGCAGCTCGGCCAGCACGTCGTCGAGCGGGGTCGTGACGACCATGCCGAAGCCGGGGACGCCCCTGCCGGCGTCGGCGGCCCAGGTCTCGGCGAGCGTCGGGTGGGTGGCGGCCAGCTCGGCGAGCAGCCGGTCCAGCTCGTCGTGGTCGGCGACCTCGCGCCGGGCGCGGTCCAGCTCCTCCAGCGCGGCGGTGTAGGCCGCCGCGTCGTGCGCGCGCAGCGCCGCGACCACGGCCTCGTGCTCCGGGGTCCGCTCCGCGTCGGGCACCGCGCCGGCGCAGGCCGCGGCCAGGCGCTCCAGCTCGTCGGCGGCCTCGGCCGGGTCGCCCTGCTCGTCGTAGTCGACGATGGCGCGGGCGACCCGCTCCGCGGCGGCCAGGTCGGGCACCGACACCGGCGAGTCCTGCTGCAGGAACAGCACGTCGTGCCGCAGCGCGCCGACCGACCGTGCGGTCGCCGCGACCCGGTCCAGGGTCGCGACCAGCGCGGGCAGCTCGGCGGCGTCGCGCGGGATCGGCAGCCCCAGCACCGCGCACAGCCGGGCGATCTCGTCGTCGCGGCGGGCGAGGTCGAGGTGGTTGACGACCGCGGCGAGGTGGTCGTGGGTCTGCGGGCCCTGCCCGTCGACGCGGAACCGGCGCAGGTGCGCGTCGGCCGCCTTCTGCTCCTGCGGGCGGAAGTAGCTGCGCGTGCGGCCGCCGGCGTCGAGGAAGTCCAGGTAGCGGCGGATCACGTCGTCGCCGCCGGGCTCCGCCGGCTCGAGCACCTCGACGCGCGGGCCCGCGGCGAACCGCGCCCGGTCGTCGCGCTGGCGGGCGGTGTGGCCCTGCAGCGCCTCGAACTCGGCGCGCAGGCCCTGGTGGACCAGGCGGCCGACGACGTCGCGCAGACGCTCGGCGTCCGCGCCCTGGGCCAGGCCCTCCAGCGAGCGCAGCACGCAGCGGGCGACCTGGGTGACCGCGCCGCGGCGGTCGGCGTCGAGGTCGCGCAGCAGGCCGGGGACGACCCGGGCCTCACCGGTCTCGGAGCCCACGACGGTCCGGGCGGCACGCTCGCAGCAGCCCGCGACGTCGTCCGGGCCGGGCAGCGTGCCGGCCTCGGGCAGCCGCCGGCCGCGACCGGCGTCGCGGTCGCCGCCGACGCGGGCGAGCAGCCGGCGCAGCCGCTGCAGCTCGGGCACCGCCATCGCGGGGAAGGAGGTGGCGACCCGGCCCTCGACGGTCACGGGCAGCGCGTCGTGCACGGCCGCGACCCGCTCGGCGGGGGCGCCGGTCAGCAGGACGCGCATGCCGTAGCCGGTCAGCTCGGCCAGTGCGCGGGCGAGCTCGCCGGGGGTGGAGTCGGAGAGCACCACGAACGGCTCCTCGGCGACCACGCCGAGCAGCGTCGCCGGGTGGGCGGGGTCCTCCTCGGGGCGGGGTGCCGCGGGGCTGCCCAGCGCCGCGGACAGCGTCCGCAGGCCGGCCGGGATCCGGCCGCCGCGCACGTCGGCGGTCACCCGGCCCGCCGCCGTCCGCACCGCCGCACCGCCACGACCCGCTCCTGCCAGCCGCTCGACGAACGCCACGAGCGCGTCGGTGTCCGTGTCCCCGGACACCCGGACGTCCAGCATCTCGTCCCTACCTCCGCCGTACGTGTGTCACCGCCCCGGGAAGGGCGTCCACGGTGTGTATCGCCGCGACGCGCCCGGTGTTCCGCCTCCACCGCGTGGTCCCGCCCGGAACCGGGCGACGCCGGTCACGATCTGCGACGGCGACGGGTCCCGTTCGGGGCACGCGGCGGGAGCGGAGCCGCCCGTCGGGCGGCCCGGTGTCCCGGCGAAAGGCTACCCGCCGGGCCGTCACGCTGGGCCGATCTTGCCGACACGGTGCGACGACGCCACCCGGGCGCCCTCCGCCGTCCACACTGGGTGACCGGCCCGCCGGGAACACTGCCCCATCCGAGTGAAACGGGGTGTCAGCAGCACCGCGCGGACGCCACGCGCTCCTGCCGGTCGGTCCGCTCGCGCCAGAACTCCCGCTCGCCCAGGACCGGCTCGCCGGGGTGGTACCGGGCGCGGTGGGCGAGGTAGCGCTCGTAGTCGCGCTCCCCGGCGAGCTCGCGCACCAGGTCCCAGGCCGCGCGCAGCCGGCTCACCCGGAGCCGCCGCTGCGGGCGAGCTCGCGCTCCTCGCGGGTCGCGATCAGCCCGGAGGGTGCCTGGATGCGGGACTCGACCCACGGGTCCTCGGACCCGCCGGGCAGCGGCCGCCCGTTCAGCGCGGTGATCCACACCCGGACCGAGTCGGCCAGCACGATGACGATCAGCACGGCGAACAGCGCGGTCAGCGCGGTGTCCAGGGTCGTGTTGAACACGACCTTCTGCATCGCCTCGACGGTCTTGGCCGTGCCCAGGCTCGTCTTCCCGGCGTCCAGTGCGGCCTGGTACTGGTCGCGCTGGGCCCAGAACCCTAGCTTGGGGTTGTCCGAGAAGATCTTCTGGTAGCTGGCCGTGAGCGTGACGACGGCGTCGAACACCAGCGGCACCAGGGTGATCCACGCGTAGCGCGCACGGCCGGTGCGGATGAGCAGCGTGGTGCACACCGCGAGGGCGACCGCCGCGAGCAGCTGGTTCGCGATCCCGAACAGCGGGAAGAGCTGGTAGATCCCGCCGAGCGGGTCGTTGACGCCGGCGTAGAGCAGGTAGCCCCAGGCGCCGACGATCACGGCGCTGGAGATCCACGCCGCCGGCTTCCAGCTCGTGTCCTTGAAGCGCGGCCACACGTTGCCGACGGTGTCCTGCAGGATGAAGCGCCCGACGCGGGTGCCGGCGTCCACCGTGGTGAGGATGAACAGCGCCTCGAACATGATCGCGAAGTGGTACCAGAAGGCGCGCAGCGCCTCGCCGCCGAAGACCTGCGAGAACACCGTCGACAGCCCGACGGCCAGCGTCGGCGCCCCGCCGGTGCGACCGACCAGGGTCTGCTCCTCGACGGCCTGCGCGGCCGCGGTGAGGTCGGCGGGGGAGATGGTGAACCCGATCTGCTGCACGGCCGCCGAGGCGGTCTCGACGGTCGGCCCGAGCACGGTGGCCGGCATGTTCATCGCGAAGTAGAGGCCGGGGTCGAGGATGCAGGCCGCGGCCAGCGCCATGATCGCGACGAAGGACTCGGTGAGCATCGCGCCGTAGCCGATGACCCGGACCTGCGACTCCTTCTGGATCAGCTTGGGCGTGGTGCCCGAGGCGACCAGCGCGTGGAAGCCGGACAGCGCGCCGCAGGCGATCGTGATGAACACGAACGGGAACAGCGAGCCCGCGGCGACCGGGCCCTGCCCGTCGGAGGCGAAGCGGGTCAGCGCGTCCATCTGCAGCGACGGCCAGGCCAGCAGGATCGACGCGGCCAGCAGCACGATCACGCCGACCTTCATGAACGACGACAGGTAGTCGCGCGGCGCGAGGAGCATCCAGACCGGCAGGACCGACGCGGCGAAGCCGTAGACGACCAGGGCCAGGGTCAGCTGGTTCGCGGTCAGGTGGAAGACCTCGCCGATCGCGGAGTCCTGCACCCAGCCGCCGCCGACGATGGCCAGCAGCATCAGCACGACGCCGACCACCGACACCTCGATGATCTTCCCGGGGCGCAGGTAGCGCAGGTAGAAGCCCATGAACAGCGCGATCGGGATCGTCATCGCCAGCGAGAACGTGCCCCACGGCGAGTCCGCGAGCGCCTGCACGACGACCAGCGCCAGCACCGCCAGCAGGATGACCATGATCGCCAGCACCGCGACGATGGCCGCGATCCCGCCGACCGGCCCGATCTCCTCGCGGGCCATCTGGCCGAGGCTGCGCCCGCTGCGGCGGGTGGAGAAGAACAGCGTGACCATGTCCTGCACCGCGCCGGCGAAGATGACGCCGACGATGATCCAGATCGTGCCGGGCAGGTAGCCCATCTGCGCCGCGAGGACCGGGCCGACGAGCGGGCCCGCCCCGGCGATGGCCGCGAAGTGGTGCCCGAACAGCACCCGGCGGTCGGTGGGCTGGAAGTCCTGGCCGTCGTCGAGGCGCTCGGCCGGGGTGGCGCGGGTGTCGTCGACCTGCAGGGCCCGGCGGGCGATGAACCGCGAGTAGAAGCGGTAGGCGATCGCGTAGGAGGCGACCGCGGCGAACACCAGCCAGGCCGCCGAGATCTCCTCGCCGCGGACGAACGCGACGATCGCCCAGGCCACCGCCCCGACGACGGCGACGGCCGTCCAGATCGCGATCTGCCTCGGGTCCCGGCGACGGGCGCTACCCGTGCCCCGGCCCCCGGGCCCCTCCGGTCGCTCCGTCGTGACCATCCCCGCCCCCGTTCCGTGCACCGTGCGCGACCGGCTCCTCGTCGAGCCGGTACGCGGCGCAACGTTACGTCCCGCAAACGGTGGTGTCACCGGGATCGGGCGTCACGGTCCGGACACGGGGCCGGGGGCCCGCACGGCACGGAGCCCCCGCACCGGGTGGGTGCGGGGGCTCCGGACGGGCGCGCGGTCAGGCGCCGAGACGCTGCTTGAGGGCCTCGAACTCGTCGCGGATCGAGGACGGCAGGTTGCCGTCGCCGATCGTGGCGAACCACTCCTCGATGAGCGGGATCTCGGCCTTCCACTCCTCGACGTCCACGGCCAGGGCGGCCTCGACGTCGGCGCGCTCGGCGTCGACGCCCTCGAGGTCGATCTGGTCGGCGGTCGGCACGAAGCCGATCGGGGTGTCGACGGCGGCCGCCGTGCCCTCCATGCGCTCGACGCACCACTTCAGGACGCGGCTGTTCTCGCCGAAGCCCGGCCACAGGAAGCGGCCGTCCTCGCCGCGGCGGAACCAGTTGACGTAGAAGATCTTCGGCAGCTTGTCGGCGTCGGCGTTCTTGCCGGTGGCGACCCAGTGCGCGAAGTAGTCGCCGACGTTGTAGCCGAGGAAGGGCAGCATCGCCATCGGGTCGCGGCGGACCTCGCCGACGGTGCCGGCCGCGGCCGCGGTCTTCTCCGACGACATCGTGGCGCCCATGAAGGTGCCGTGCTGCCAGCTGCGCGCCTCGGTGACCAGCGGGACGGTGGTCTTGCGACGACCGCCGAACAGGATCGCCGAGATCGGCACGCCCTGCGGGTCGTCCCACTCGGGGGCGACGACCGGGCACTGCCCGATCGGCACGGTGTAGCGGGAGTTCGGGTGCGCGGCCTTGACGTCCGAGTCGGGCGTCCAGTCGTTGCCCTTCCAGTCGGTCAGGTGCTGCGGGTCGCCCTCGAGGTCCTCCCACCAGACGTCGCCGTCGTCGGTCAGGGCGACGTTGGTGAACAGCGCGTTGCCGGCCTCGATGGTCCGCATCGCGTTGGGGTTGGTCTTCCAGTTGGTGCCCGGCGCGACGCCGAAGAAGCCGAACTCCGGGTTGATGGCGTAGAGCCGGCCGTCCTCGCCGAAGCGCATCCACGCGATGTCGTCGCCGACGGTCTCGGCGCGCCAGCCGGGCACGGTCGGCTGCAGCATCGCGAGGTTGGTCTTGCCGCAGGCGCTCGGGAAGGCCGCCGCGACGTAGTACGCCTTCTCCTCCGGCGAGATCAGCTTGAGGATCAGCATGTGCTCGGCGAGCCAGCCCTCGTCGTGGGCGATGGCCGAGGCGATGCGCAGCGCGTAGCACTTCTTGCCGAGCAGCGCGTTGCCGCCGTAGCCGGAGCCGAAGCTCCAGATCTCGCGGGTCTCGGGGAAGTGGGAGATGTACTTGGTCTCGTTGCACGGCCACGGCACGTCGGCCTGGCCCTCGGCCAGCGGGGCGCCGATCGAGTGCAGCGCCTTGACCCAGCGGTCACCGGCCGCGTCGAGCAGCGGGAGGATGTCCGCGCCCATCCGCGTCATGATCTTCATCGAGATGACGACGTACTCGGAGTCGGTGATCTCGACACCCAGCATGGGGTCGTCCGAGTCGGTCGGGCCCATGCAGAACGGGACCACGTACATGGTCCGGCCCGCCATGGCGCCGCGGTAGAGCCCGCTCATCGTCTGCTTCATCTCCGCGGGCGCCATCCAGTTGTTGGTGGGCCCGGCACCGCGCTCGGTCTCGGTGCAGATGTAGGTGCGCTCCTCGACGCGCGCGACGTCGTCGGGGTCGGAGGCGGCGTAGAACGAGTTCGGCTTCTTCTCCAGGCGCGTGAGCGTCCCGGCCTCGACCAGCTGGTCGGTCAGCCGCGTCCACTCCTGCTCGGACCCGTCGCACCACACGACGCGGTCCGGGGTGGTCAGCTCCGCGATCTCCTGGACCCAGGCCGCGACGCCCTGGTTGGTGGTCGGTGCCTTGTCGGTTCCCGGAACGGTCGCTGCAGTCATGTCGTCCTGTTCTCCTCGCCGGCCCCGGCCCGTCCTCCGGGGGAACTACGACGGGCCCGCGACCGGAGTCGGAAACGGGCCCAGACGGGAAAAGGTGGTTTCCGAGGCTACCTGCGAAATAGGGCCCCACCCATGGGCGGAGTTGAGAGGTCAGGCACAGCACCGATCATGTAAATCGATCCAGAAGGCACGGGGTGCCGGGGCTGTCGGCCCAGGTGACGGGCTTGTCACACCAACGCAACCCGGACCCGGCGACGGATTCCCGCACGGCCGGTGACGGGGCGTGCGAATTCCCCGGACGGACGGCAGGGAAATCAACCCGCGAACCGGAACGGTCCGATTCAACGCATTGTCGGAACCGACTTACGCCCTTCGAGAACCGAAGCGGTGGAGCGGGCCGGGACGACCGCGCGGGCGAGCTCCGGGACCATGATCGGGAGCCGGTGCGCGGTGACCTGCCAGTAGCGCGCCCCGGGGTCGCCGGCCCGCCACGCGTCGGCGAGCCGGACGACCGCGTCCGGGTCGATCCGGCGGCGCGGGCGGGGCCGCATCCCGCAGCGCTCGCGGACGCCGGCGTCGAGCGCCCGCCAGGCGTCCTCGGCCGTGGTGTGCACCGAGACCTCGGGCCGGGCGCCCGGCCCGTCCGCGTCCCCGTCCCCGTCCGGGACCGCCACGCCGGCGGGATCCTCGCCGAGGACCAGGGTGTAGGCGCTGACCACCTCGTACGGCACGGCTGTCTCCCGTGTGGAGTCGGCACCGGCGACCGGCACCGGCCGCCGCGGACGAGCCGTAGTGAACCAGCCGGGGCAGCCGGGATCCGCCGGACGAGGGTCCGGCACGGCCGCGCGTCGCCGGAACCACCCGTCCGGGCGGCCGGACGGTCACCCATGACCGTCACGGGTGGTCACCCGCCGATCACACCGTGCGACGAGCGGGCCCGGTTCAGCGCCGGGACGCGGCCAGGTCGTCCGTGGCCCCGACCCCCGAGGCGCCCGCCGCCAGCACCGCCCGGTGCGCCCGGCGCAGGCCGAGCCCGGCCGTCAGCAGGACCACCGCGACGACCACCGCGGCCGTCCCCGCGGCGACGTCCACGCCCTGCACGAAGGCCTCCCGGCCGGAGGCCAGCAGCTCCGACGCGGCGTCGGCTGGGAGCGTGCGGGCGGCGTCCGCGGCCCCGCCGAGGGTCTCCCCGGCCGAGGCCGGCGCGCCCTGGGGCAGCACGACCCCCGCCCGGTAGACCGCCGACAGGACCCCGCCGACGAGCGCGGTGCCCAGCACGGCCCCGACCTCGTAGGCGGTCTCCGACACCGCCGCGGCGGCGCCCGCCTTCTCCGGCGGGGCGGCGGCGAGGATGGCGTCGTTGGTGACCGTCTCCGACAGCCCGATCCCCGCACCGATCAGCACCGCGGCCGCCATGAGCAGCGCCACCGCGGAGTCGACCGCCAGGAACAGGCAGGCCACGTAGCCGGCGAGGACCAGCGCGAGCCCGGTCGCGACGAGCTGGTGCAGGGCGAACCGGCGGGCCAGCCGGGCCGCGGCGAGCCCGGCCACGACCGTCACCGCGAACCCCGGGAGCAGCAGGAGCCCGGCGTGCAGCGGGGACGCGCCGAGCACGAGCTGCAGGTACTGCGCGGAGAAGAACAGCAGGCCGGTGAGGCCGAACATGGTCGTCGCGTTGGCCAGCGCGCTGTGTCGCAGCACCGGGCGCGCGAACAGCTCCAGGTCGATCAGCGGGTCCAGGCCGCGGCGCACGCGTCGCCGGTAGTGGACGACGAACAGCGCGGCCGCCGCCACGCCCAGCGCCGCCGTCGCCGCCACGGCCGGCAGGGGGCTGCCGGACCCGGCGAGCTTGAGCGCCAGCACCAGCGGGCCCATCGCCAGCAGCGACAGCGCGACGCCCACGAGGTCCAGGCGGCCCGGGTGCGGCTCGCGCGACTCCGGGACGACCAGCGGCGCGACGACGAGCAGCAGCGCCATCGGCGGCACGCTCATCACGAAGATCGAGCCCCACCAGAAGTGCTCCAGCAGCAGCCCGCCGACGATCGGGCCGAGCGCGGCCCCCGCGGCGAACCCGGTCGCCCAGATCGCGAGCGCGAGCCTGCGGTGCGTCCGGTCGAGGAACACCGAGCGCAGCAGGGCCAGTGTGGACGGCATCAGCATCGCGCCGAAGACGCCGAGCAGCGCCCGCGCGGCGACCAGCTGCGCGGCCGAGGTCGCGAACGCGGCGAGCAGCGAGACGGCCCCGAAGCAGGCGACGCCGATCATCAGCAACCGGCGACGGCCGATCCGGTCGCCGAGGGTCCCCATCGTCACGAGGAGCCCGGCCAGCACCAGCGGGTAGACGTCGACGACCCACAGCAGGGTCGAGGCGTCCGGGCGCAGGGCGGCGCTGAGCTCGGGCAGCGCGACGCCGAGCACCGTGTTGTCGATCGAGACCAGCAGCGTGGGGATCGTCAGCACGGCGAGCGCGAGCCACGCGCGGGCGCCCGGGCCACCGGGGGCGTCCGCCGTCGGGTTCCCCGTCGCCGTCGGTGCGCCGATCTCCGGCCGTGACATCGCCGTTCTCCCTCGTCGTGGTGGGTGGACCCGGACGGAACTTTACCGTCCGGACGGTACATCTTTATACCGTCCAGACGGTACAGTCCATTCCCGGGCGCGACTGTGAGACGACGCACGGTGGCTAGGCTGTGGCGATGACCGAGCGGACCGCGCGCACGCGCGGCGGCGGATCGGCGCGCGACCGCGTGCTCGACGCCTACGAGACGCTGCTCATCGAGCAGGGCCCCGGCGGCGCGACGCTGGACGCCGTCGCCGCGGCGGCCGAGGTGTCCAAGGGCGGGCTGCTCTACCACTTCAACTCCAAGGAGTCCCTGGTCGGCGGCCTGCTGGACCGGCTGCGCGAGCGCAGCGCCCGCGACGCCGAGCTCATGCGCTCCGACGCGGCCGGCACCGTCGCCTACTACCTGCGCACCTCGATGCCCGGCGGGGAGTCGCCGGTCGGGCTGACCCGCACCTACCTCGCGACCCTGCGCATCGCCGACGGCACCACCTCCGGCGAGTCCGCCCGCGGCGCGCTCGCCGCCGTCGACGCCGACGGCCTGGCCGCCCTGCGCGAGGAGATCGAGGACCCGGTCGTCGCGTGGCTGGTCCAGCTCGTCGGCGACGGCCTCTACCTGCGCACGCTCACCGGCGCGCCGCTGACCGGCGGGGTGCCGACCGACGAGCTGCTCGACACCCTGCGCGGGCTGCTCGCCGCACGCTCCGGAAAGGGGTGAACCCGACCGCCGCAGAGCGCGTCGGCGCCGTCGCTCGGGGTAGTCTCCAACTCTGCTCACGCACGGGGAGGGTCCCACTGTGGAGGGAACCGGCAGCTATCTCGCGCTGGTCGTGATCGGTGTGGTGATCACGGTCGGTGTCGGCCAGATCCTGCTCCGCTCCGGGCAGCCGTTCCTGGAGGACGTCTTCCAGAACAAGGAGACGGCGCACTCGATCAACCGCCTGCTGGTGGTGCTGTTCCACCTGCTGACCCTCGGCGTGCTCGGGATGATCTCGATCATCGAGGTGGACACGGGCAGCGCGGTGCAGACCATCGTGTTCAAGATCGGCGTCGTCCTGCTCCTCGTCGGCGTCGCCTACGGCGTCTCGATGCTGGTGCTGCTGCGCATCCGCGAGCGGCGCCGCCAGATGAAGGTCTCCGCGGACATCGACCGCTCGATCGCCGAGCAGCGCCGCGGCGTCGGACGCTTCCGCCGCGGCCAGGCCGGCGGCGACCGCGACGACCGCAGCCCCTCCGAGCAGCCCGAGGACTGACCCGGGCGCGGCTCAGCCGGTCCCGGCGACCAGGCCGGTCACCGCGTCGGCCAGGCCGTCGCCGTCGGTGTCGGTCCACAGGGCGGGGCCGGACACGGTGTCGACGAGCAGGGTCTCGGCGATGCCGTCGCCGTCGGTGTCGCGGGCGGCGGGCCCGCTGACCGGGACGAACCCCGCCGGGCCGGGGGCGCCGGGTCCCACCCGGGTCCACCACGGCGCAGGCAGGGCCGCGGCCGCCGCCGCGAGGGCCGTCGACCCCGCCGGGACGCCCCGGCGCATCCGGTCACCCCGCACGGCGCGCCCCGTACGGGCCGGCCGCCGGTGCCGTGAGCGCGCGCTGCGCCGCGGCGAGCACGGCCGCCCGCACCCGGCGCACGCACTCCCGGTCCCGGGACCCGCGGGCCGCCCGCAGCCGGACCGCCACCGCCGCACCGGCCAGGAGGGCGAGACCGGCGGCCACGAGCACCGTCCCCGGCCCGGACGCCGGCAGCGACCGGGCCACCGCGACGGCGGCGGGCAGTGCGGGCACGACCGGCAGCAGCGCGCCCAGCCGTCGGCCCGGGCGGCCGTCCGGGAGCGCCGCGGCCGCCGCGAGGGCCAGGGCGGCCCCGTCGGGCGGTGACGGAACGTGAGTGATGTGTGTCACTCGGGGACCCTCTCGTCGTAGTGCCGCGGCCGCGGCGCGACGCCGGACCGGCGGCCCGTGACGGCGCCGCCGGTGATCGTCGAGCGCCCGGTCCAGAGGGGACAGCCGGTCGGCCCACCAGCGCGCGTCGGCCGCCCGCCCGGGCCGGCGCAGCGCGGCCGCGCACAGCGCCTCGACCTGCGCGGACAGCCCGTAGGACAGGCCGTGCGCCACCGCGTCACGCGGGCCGGAGACCATGGCGGACAGCGGATCGGGGACCATGCACGGAGTCTGCGTGCGCGGACCGCCGGGCGGATGCGTAGGACTGCGCAGGCGGCCCCGCGCGATCACCCCGCTCTCTCATGGGTCGGGCTGAACCGCGCGGCGGATCCGGACGAATCAGCCGTCCGGGGCAACCCCCTGACCCCACGAGACGTCCCTCGTATCGGGCCATCCCGAAGACGCCCGACACGAGAACCGCAACCGGACCGTGATCCCGTCGTTGGACGAGTAAGCGGACCTGTATGGAGGAAGTGTGAGCGCCGTTACGCCCGCCCGCCCGACCGTCACGCCCGATGCGAGCGCCCCCGCGCGCCCCGGGCGTCAGAACGGTGCCGGTGCCGGACAGTCGTCGTTCCCGGCGACCCCTGCCCGACCCGGTGGGCGTGCGCCCCTGGCCCCGCAGCCGGAGGGCCCCGAGGGCTTCCGCCGGCCGCGGCCGCGCCCGGCGCCGCGCCGCAGCGCGAACCCCGCCGTGTCGGTCATCGTGCCGACCCGCAACGAGGCACGGAACCTGGAGATCGTGCTGCCGGCCATCGCCGCGGTCCGCCCGGCCGTGCACGAGGTGATCGTCGTCGACGGCAACTCGACCGACAACACCGTCGCCGTCGCGCGCCGCACGCTGCCCTGGGCCCGCGTCATCACCCAGACCCGCAAGGGCAAGGGCAACGCGATGGCCTGCGGCTTCACCGCCGCCACCGGCGACGTCATCGTCATGTTCGACGCGGACGGCTCGGCGGACCCGAACGAGATCCCGGCCTTCGTCGACGCGCTGGTCAAGGGCGCCGACTTCGCCAAGGGCAGCCGCTTCTGCAAGGGCGGCGGCAGCGACGACATCACGCTGCTGCGCAAGTCCGGCAACGCCGGCCTGAACACCGTCGCCAACCGGCTGTTCGGCACCCGGTACTCCGACCTCTGCTACGGCTACAACGCCTTCTGGGCCGACCTGCTCCCGCAGCTCGAGCTCCCGGACCCGGCCGCGCCGCAGCCGGAGGACGGCTCGATGCTCTGGGGCGACGGCTTCGAGATCGAGACCGTGCTCAACTGCCGCGTCGCCGCGGCCGACCTGACGATCACCGAGGTGCCGTCGGTCGAGCGGGAGCGCATGTTCGGCGAGACCAACCTGCGGACCTTCGCCGACGGCACCCGGGTGCTGCGTACCCTGATGGCCGAGCACCGTCGCATGGAGCAGCGCCGCAAGTCCTCGGGCTACGCCCGCTAGGAGCGCGCTGCCGCCCCCCGGCCGCCCCCGCCGGGGAACCGCAGCATGAGGAGCCGAACGCCGTGAGCGCCCTGCCGACCGCCAGCGTGGTGGTCTGCGTCTACACCGAGAAGCGCTGGTTCGACATCAAGGCCGCCGTGGAGTCGGTGCTGGCCCAGGACGTCGTGCCGCTGGAGACGATCGTCGTCGTCGACCACAACGAGCGCCTGCGCGAGCGGGCCGAACGCGAGTTCGGCCCCCGCGGCGTCGTCGTGGTCGCCAACGACCGGACCCAGGGCCTGTCCGGTGCCCGCAACACCGCGGTCGAGCTGGCCTCGGGCGAGGTCGTCGTCTTCCTCGACGACGACGCCGCCGCCCGGCCCGGCTGGCTGCACGCGCTCCTCGCCCCGTACGAGGACCCGGACGTCATCGGCGTCGGCGGGGTCGCGCACCCGAGGTGGCCCGACGGGCGTCCGCGGACGCTGCCCGGCGCGGCCCCCGGCGACCCGAACGCCACCGGCGAGCTCGACTGGGTCGTCGGCTGCACCTACACCGGCCAGCCCACCGAGCGCGCCGAGATGCGTAACCTCATGGGCTGCAACATGTCCCTGCGCGCCGCGGTGTTCACCCGCGTCGGCGGCTTCGCCGAGGACATGGGCCGGATCGGCAAGAACCCGCTGGGCTGCGAGGAGACCGAGCTCTGCATCCGGGCCCGGCAGGCCTACGTCGCCGACGGCCGGAACCCGCGGATCCTGTTCGAGCCGAAGGCCGCCGTCGACCACCGGGTGTCCGACGACCGCGTCTCCTGGCGCTACCTGCTGCGCCGCGGCTGGGCCGAGGGCATCTCCAAGGCGGCCGTCTCCAAGGTCGTCGGCACCGGGGACTCGCTGTCCACCGAGAGCAGCTACACGATGAAGGTGCTGCCCGCCGGGGTCATCCGGGAGGCGAAGGAGCGCAACCCCGCCTCCGCCGCCGCGATCGTCGCCTGCTTCGGCGTCACCGCCGCGGGCTACGTCCGCGGCCGGCTGCCCGGTGCGACCGCGCACGTGCGGATGCCGGCCGGGCGGAACGGCACCGGTGCCTGAGCAGGCCACCGCCCGCCCGCACGACACCCGGATCCGCTCCTACGTCCACCAGCGGGTGCGCCTCTCCGAGGGCCAGCAGTCCGCGTGGGACCGGCTGTGGACGGTGTGGGGCGGCGAGGTCGACGACGTCGTCGCCGGCGGGACCTGGGACCGGCGCGCGCTGTTCGGCCGCGACGCCCCGCTCGTCCTGGAGATCGGCTCCGGGATGGGCGAGACGACGGCGCTGCTGGCCGCGGCCGAGCCGGACGTCGACCACGTGGCCGTCGAGGTCTACGAGCCGGGCCTGGCCCAGCTGCTCATGCGCGTCGAGCAGGCCGGGCTCACCAACCAGCGGCTGCTGCGCGGCGACGCCGTCGAGCTGCTGACCCGGGTCGTCCCGGCCGGGTCGCTGGACGGTCTGCGCATCTTCTTCCCCGACCCGTGGCCCAAGCGGCGCCACCACAAGCGCCGGCTGGTCCAGCCGGGGTTCGCCGCGCTGGCCGCGTCACGGCTGCGTCCCGGGGGGCGGCTGCACCTGGCCACCGACTGGCCGCACTACGCGGAGCAGATGCGCCGCGTGGTCGCGGCGGAGCCGTCGCTGCGTCCGGACGGGGAGTTCCCCCTCGGTCCGGACGGCTGGCAGGGGCGTCCCCCGTGGCGCCCGGTCACCAAGTTCGAGGACCGGGCCCACGTCGAGGGGCGACCGGTGCGCGACCTGCTGTACGTCGCCGACCACACCGGTGGTACGCCTGACACACGGAGAGTGACCGACTACGGTCGGGAGCACCCCCGACCCGGATCCCCGCCCGAGTGACCCCCGAAGGACGCCCGTGACGACGGTGGAGCACGGCAAGAACTCGCACCCCGCCCCCGCGGCTCCGACCCGGCCGGTCCGCCGACCGCCCGGGTTCCGGCCGAGCCCGACGCCCCGCTCGACGACGAGCACGGCGCCGGGCGCCCCGTCGGGTCCCGGTACGGCCGGGGAGTCCGCCGCGACCCGCGTCGTCGCGGTGGTGCCGCTCGTCGGGCCGGTCGAGGCCACCACCGCCGTCGCCCCCGTCCGGCCCGCCGGGCCCGCGGTGGAACGCGCGACCGTCGCGACCCCGCTGCCCGAGCGCCCGACCGTCGCCGCGCCCGTCCCCGGGCGGACCGGCGCGCCGGCCGAGCAGCAGACCGCGGTGAACCGGGTCGACGGGCCCGGGGCCGCGACGACGCTGGTCCGCGCCCCGGCCCCGGCCGGCGGCTGCCCGGTGACCGGGCACGGCCGCTCGGGCGGGCACCCGCCGCCCCCCGGCGTCGCCGACGAGCGCGACCCCGCCCCGGTCGACCCGGCCGTCGCCGAGGAGTTCCTGCGGCAGGTCCACGCCGAGACCGACCCGGGCACCACGCTGACCGACCGGCTGCGGCAGGTCCGCGCCGAGATCGACCGCACCGGCACCTGGACCCAGACCACGCACGAGCTCGTGTTCGGCGCCCGGATCGCCTGGCGCAACTCCGCACGCTGCATCGGGCGCCTGTACTGGCAGTCGCTGCAGGTCCGCGACCTGCGCCACCTGCACGACCCGGCCGACGTCGCGCAGGAGAGCGTCGGGCACCTGCGCGCCGCCACCCGCGGCGGCAAGATCCGCTCGACGATGACGGTCTTCGCGCCGGACGCACCCGGGCGCCCCGGCCCGCGGATCCGCAACGACCAGCTGGTGCGCTACGCCGGGCACCGCGCCCCCGACGGCTCCGTCGTCGGCGACCCCGGCCAGGCCGACTTCACCGACCACGTCGTCGGGATGGGGTGGCCGCGCCCGCAGCCGGCCGGCCGGTTCGACGTGCTGCCGCTGCTCATCACCGGGCCGGACGGCCGGTCCCGGCTGTTCGACGTGCCGCCGGACGCCGTCCACGAGGTGCCGCTGCGCCACCCCGAGCACCCGTGGTTCGCCCGGCTCGGGCTGCGCTGGCACTCGGTGCCCGCGATCAGCAACATGCCGCTGGAGATCGGCGGGGTCGTCTACCCGGCCGCCCCGTTCAACGGCTGGTACCTCGACACCGAGGTCGGCGCGCGCAACCTCGCCGACACCGACCGCTACGACCTGCTCCCCGAGATCGCGAAGCGGCTCGGCCTCGACACCCGCTCGGTGCGCACGATGTGGCGCGACCGGGCGATGGTCGAGCTGGTCCGCGCCGTCACCTACTCCTTCGACGCCGACGGCGTCACGATGGCCGACCACTACAGCGAGTCCGAGCGGTTCCTGACCTTCCTCGCGAAGGAGGAGGCCGCGGGCCGGCGCTGCCCGGCGGACTGGAGCTGGATCGTGCCGCCGATGTCGGGCTCGCAGACACCGGTCTTCCACCGCTACTACGACGAGCCCGACCCGGACCTGCGCCCGGCGTTCCTGGAGCCGCACGGCCTGCGGCCCCCGGCCGCTCAGGCCTGATCGCCCACCGGGGCCAGGCCCGGCACCTGCCGGGTCCGGCCCCGGAACTCGGCGACGACCGTGCCGTCGGCGGTGGACACGGTGACGTCGTAGAGCCCGGAGCGGCCGCTGCGGGAGCGCTCGACGGCCTCCGCGCGCAGCGTCTCGCCCTCGCGGGCCGGGCGCAGGAAGTCGATGCCCGCCCCGCTCGCCAGCGCGGACACGCCGTGGGCGTTGCTGGCGTAGGCCATCGCGGTGTCCGCCAGCAGGAACACGTAGCCGCCGTGGCAGACGCCGTGCCCGTTCACGTGGTCGGGCCCCACGGTCAGCGTGGCCACGGCCCGGCCCGGCGCGACGTCGGGGACCTCCACCCCCGCGGCCCGGCCGGCGCGGTCGCCGGCCCTCATCACGGCGGACGTCTCGTGGGCGACCTGCTGCGGGTCGGCCGGTGCGTTCTCCATGCCGGACAGTCTCGCCCACCCGATCCCCCGGGTCGGCGCGGCGGGCGACGGCTAGGCTCGCCGGCATGAGCAGTGGCGCGGGGCAGTACGGCGGCCAGCAGGGCCGGGGCGGACCGACGGGTCCGCTGGAGCGCGTCCTGCTCGTGTGGGACGCCCCGAACATGGACATGAGCCTCGGCTCGCTGCTCGGCGCGCGGCCCACCTCGGCGTACCGGCCGCGTTTCGACGCCGTCGGGCGCTGGCTGCTCGACCTGGCCGGGCCGGAGGCCGAGGCCGAGGCGTGCGTGTTCACCAACGTCGCCCCCGGCAGCATCGACATCGTCCGGCCGTGGGTCGAGGCCCTGCGCAACGTGGGTTTCGCCGTCTTCGCCAAGCCGAAGACCAGCGAGGACTCCGACGTCGACGACGACATGCTCGCCCACATCGACCTGCGCGCGGGCGAGGGCATGCTGCGCCACGTCGTCGTCGCCTCGGGGGACGGGCGGGCGTTCCGGGAGCCGCTGGAGAAGCTGATCGAGGTCGGCACCGACGTCACGGTGATCGGCTTCCGCGAGTACGCCGGGTTCGCGCTGGCCTCGGAGACGCTGTCGTTCCTCGACCTCGAGGACATCGACGGCGTGTTCCGCGAGCCGCTGCCGCGCGTCTCGCTCGACACCCTGCCCGACGAGGGCGCCTGGCTGCCTCCGTTCCGGTCGCTGCGCTCGCTGCTCGACCGCCGCTGACGTGGCGGCCGTGCTGCAGCGCCTCACCGCCCCGGTCGCGCTGCCCTGCACGCCGGGGTTCCCCGTCGTGCGCGACGCGGTCGTCGACGTCGACGAGACCGGCCGGATCGCGTGGGTCGGGCCGGCCGTGGACGCGCCCCCGTCCGACGCCGTCGTGCGCCCGCTGCCGGGGCTGCTCATGCCCGGCCTGGTCAACACCCACTGCCACACGCCGATGTCGCTGCTGCGCGGGATGGGCGGCGACCTGCCGCTGATGCCGTGGCTGACCGAGGTCATGTGGCCGGCCGAGGGGTTGCTGACCGAGTCCGACGTGCACGCCGGGATGCTCGCCGGCTGCCTGGACCTGCTGCGGACCGGCTGCACCACCAGCGTCGAGATGTACTTCTTCACCGACGCCCTCGCCGACGCCGTGCGCACGGCGGGCTCGCGGGCGGTGCTGACCCCGGGGATCATCGCCGCGCCGGGCTGGGACCGGCTCGGCACCTGGGAGCAGATGCGCGACGACGTCTCCGCCCGGATCGACGCGCACGGCCTGGTCCCCGGCGACGACGGCCGCATCGAGTACGGCTACGGCCCGCACTCGGCGTACACGCTGCCGCCCGGGGCACTGGCGTCGGTGGCCGCCGCCGCCCGCGAGCGGGGCGCGCTGGTGCACACCCACGTCGCGGAGTCCCGCGGCGAGGACGCCCACCTGCGCTCCGAGCACGGCTCGGTCCCGGCCATGCTCGACGCCGACGGCGCGCTGGGCGGGCGGGTGCTGGCCGCGCACTCGGTGCACCTGTCCGACGACGACATCGCCCTCTACGCGCGGCACGGCGTCGCCGTCGCGCACTGCCCCGGCTCCAACGCGAAGCTCGCCGCGGGGACCGCGCGGCTGCTCGACCTGCGCCGGGCCGGCGTCCGGGTCGGCCTGGGCACCGACGGGCCCGCGTCCTGCGACGACCTCGACCTGTGGCACCAGGCCCGTCTCGCCGGCCTGCTCGCCCGCGTCGGCGCCGACGACGCGGCCGCGCTCACCGCCGCCGACGTGCTGCTGATGGGCACCGCCGACGCCGCGCACGCGATCGGCCGCGACGACCTGGGTGCGCTGGAGGCCGGCCGCCGGGCCGACGTCGTGCACGTCGACACCGACGACTCCGCGTTCGTCGCCCCCGGCGACGACGCGCAGCTGGTGTCCAACCTCGTGTGGGCGGGCGGCTCGCGCCTGGTCCGCGACGTGTGGGTCGGCGGGGAGCAGGTGCTCGCCGACGGCGAGCCGACCCGCGCCGACCGGCGGGAGTCGCTCACCGCGGTCCGGGCGATCTCGGCGCGGCTGCGCAGCGCCCTCTGAGCCGGCCCGGCCGCCGCGCCCGGGCCGCTACCGGCCCAGGACCGCGGCCAGGTGCGGGTCGGTGAAGCGACGGTCCGGGTCGAGGCGGTCGCGCACCGCCCGGAACGCCTCCCATCCCGGGTAGGCGACGGCGAGCTCGTCGGGGCCCCAGGCGTGCCGGGTCGTCCAGCACGGGCGCCCGGCGGCGTCCTCGCAGACGGCGCCGGCGAGCCGGCGCACCGGTTCCTCGGCCGGGCCGCGGGTCCGCAGCCGCAGGTAGGCGGTGTCCCGCCCGGACGCGGGGTGCAGCAGACCGGTCTCGGCCCGCCCGGTGCGCACCCGGACCGGGCGCAGCTCACGCCCCCGCGCCGCGACGGCCGAGCCCAGCTCCCGCAGGACGCTCCCCAGCGCGTCCCGGGGCACCGCCCACTCCGACAGGTCCGGGTCCCACGGCTGCGGGTCGGGCAGCACCTCGTGCGGCGGTCCCGCGGTGCCGGCCGCCCAGCGCTGCGGCGGCGGCCAGCCCGACCGCAGCCCCACCCCGGACGACCACCACGACGACGCCAGCCGCGACACCGCCTGCCCCCACCCGGCGCGCTCGACGGGGCCGGTCGGCTCGGGCTCCGGCTCGGCCCAGCGCAGCACCGCGGCGCCCGCGTGCACCGACGGGCCGACGGCGACGTCGCACTCGGTCCAGGCGTGCGCGCCGAGCAGGTCCTCGGCGAGGACCTCGTCGATCCCGAGCGCGCGTTCGTGCACCCGCAGCCGCGTGAGCGGCACCGTGCGCAGCTCCAGCGCGGTGACCACGCCGAGCGCACCGAGGCCGCAGCGGGCCGCGTCGAGGTCGGGGCCGGTGATGTCGCGGACGGTGCCGCGCCCGTCGACCAGGCGCACGGCCCGCACCTGGTCCGACAGCGAGCCCTGGGCGGGGGCGCCGCCGTACATGCCCAGCCCGGTGGCACCGCCGACGGTGGCGCGCGGCGCGTCCGGGACGGTCGCCAGCGCCCGGCCGGTCGCGGCGAGCGCGACGCAGAGGTCCGCGACGGTCTCCCCGGCGCGGACCCGCACGGTCTCCTCGCCGATCTCGACGATCCCGGTGAGCGCCGAGACGTCCAGCAGCACGTCCTCGGTCCGGACGAGCGGGCCGGGCGCGCGACCGCCCGCGCCGGTCGGCCGGACGGTCGCCCCCCGCTCCGCGGCCCGGCGCACCGCGGTCGCGACGCCGGCCTCGTCGAGCGGGCGGTCGGTGCGGCGGGGGCCGGTCGCCGCGGGGTCGGTGCTCATCCTCCGCAGGGTAGAGCGCCGGGCGTCACCGTGCGGAACGATTCGGCCACGCGTCGCGGCGCGTCGTGCGACCGTCCGGTGGGACACGGGTGAACCCGGGGACGGATGTGCCGGACGGGACGGCGGCGGCGATCGCTGATCCCCTCTTGTGACCCGGACGGCCGCCCGATACGGTCACACTCCGTGGCGATCATGTCGCCACACGGGTCCGGGCCGACGTCGTCCCGCGACCCCGTCGCCCTGCCCGGAGCCGCGCTCCCCACGGTTCCGGTCCGCGCGACGACCGCCACCGGCGCCGCGCGCGTTCGTGCCGGTGGGTCCACGCATGCGCGAGGGCCGGGTGCGGTGGTCGGCTCCCTCCGACCACCGTCCCGGCCCTCGCCTTGCGTGCTGACGACCCAGCTCCCCAGCCGGTCGTCACCTCATCCCGCGGTCCCAAGGTGTGTCCGCGGGATGTCCTGGTGCGTCCTCGGCGCTCCCGGTCCCCACCGGTCCTGCCGTGCGACCGCGGCGGTCACCCGCCTGCGGCTACTCCCCGGGACGCTCCGGGGGCCTCGTGGTTGCCTCGTGCTCGTCTCGCGATCGCCGCGTCGCCCGTCCGGCTCAGGCCGTGCGGGTCAGCCGGTGCCGGCCGGCGCCGCCGAGCAGGTCCGCGATCGCGGCCCGGTCCGCGGCGCGCTCGGCGTCGCGACGGCGGCGCAGCATCACCATGGCGGCGTCGCCGGGCTCGTTCCAGGTGCCCCGGTCCCCGGCCTGCGGGTGCGGCTCGTGCTGGGCCGGCACGGCGGCCTCGGCGTGGAACGCCGCCACCGCCTCCGCGGTGCGCCGGGTGGTACGGACGGTGCCCCGGTGGACCCGGCGCACCGCGTTGCCCGTCGTGCCGGTGCGGCGGCTGTCCCGCCACCCGCCGACCGTCAGGGCGTGGAAGATCGGCGTCTCCTCCTCGATCTCCTGGTGCGACTCGTGCCGGCCCGGGAAGGGCCAGCTGTCCCGCGCGGCGCGGCGCGCCCGGATCGACGACTCGAGGCCACCCGCTGCGCTCTCGTGCTCGTACATCCGCCGTACCTCCTGCTCCCTGTCGTATGTGGACGTGTGGTCTGGTCCGTACCGAGTACGTCCCGTACCGCCGTTCGGCCCACTCACCCCGTCAACGGGTGACACCCGAGCGGGGAAACGGGGGTGACAGCACCCGCCGCGAGGTCCCCTCGTACGGGTGGCGTGGCCAGGCCGGGACTCTCCGTGTTGTCTACGCAGAGTGGCGATCATGCCTACGGCTGGAGCAGTGCGTGACCGTCGGACACCGCCGGCGGGCGCCCGTGGCGTGCCCGGAACGTCCGTGGGCACGCAGCTCCGGCACGTCCGGGCCGTGATCGGGCGGTGTGTGACAGCCGCGCCACCCGTCCGTGCGGCGCACGGATCGTCGGGTGTCGACTACACGGGTGTAGTTCGACGCAGTGTCACGATCGGCCGCCGTGACTGCTCCGTCCGTCCGGGCGCTGGGCCGTCCGTGCGGCCACGTCCGTCACCGTTCCGGGCGGCGCGCCGGGTACCCGTACCGCCCGTACCGTCAGGACCATGACGGAGCGGACCGGGCGGGCCGCCGCTCCCGGCGGGGGCGCGGTGCCGCCGGCCGCCGACGACGGGCACCCGTCCCGGGTCCGCCGGCACACCGGAGCGCTGCAGGAGGTGCCGCGCCCGCTGCGCGTCGCCTCCGAGGTCTGCGCCCGGCTGCTCGTCATCGCGGCCGGGCTGGCGCTGCTCGTGTTCCTGGTGGTCCAGCTGCGGGTGGTCGTGGTCCCCGTGGCCATCGCCGTGCTGCTGGCCGCCCTGCTGGCACCGCTGGTCCGGTGGCTGCACGTGCGGCGGGTGCCGCGCGCGCTCGCGACGGCGCTGGTGATGGTCGGGGGGCTCGCCGCGCTCGGCGGCCTGCTGACGGCCGTCGTCGGCACCCTGGTCGACGGCACCGCGGGCGTGGTGCAGGAGGTCACCGGCAACATCGGCTCGCTGCAGCGGCTCGCCGACGCGACCCCGTTCGACCTCGACGTCGGCGTCCTCGGCGACCAGCTCATGGTCCTGGTGCGGGACAACCAGCAGACGTTGACCTCCGGCGCGGTGAGCACCGCCGCGACGCTCGGGGAGATCCTCGCCGGCTTCGCGCTGTGCCTGTTCACCCTGATCTTCATGCTGCACGACGGCAGCCGCATCTGGTCGTTCGTGCGGCTGCTCGCCCCCCGCGCGCGGCGGGCCCGGATCGACGTCGCCGCGCGGCGGTCGTTCGCGTCGCTGGTCGGCTACGTGCGGGCGACGGTGCTGGTCGCCGTCGTCGACGCGGCCGGCATCGGCCTGGGCCTGTGGCTCACCGGGGTGCCGTTCGTGCTGCCGCTGGCCGCGCTGGTGTTCCTCGGCGCGTTCGTCCCGATCATCGGGGCGGTGCTGACCGGTGCGGTGGCCGTGCTCGTGGCCCTGGTGACCGGCGGGCCGGTGCCCGCCCTGGTGATCCTCGGGGTGGTGCTGGCGGTGCAGCAGCTGGAGAGCCACGTGCTGCAGCCGCTGCTGCTGGGCCGCGCGGTCCGGCTGCACCCGCTGGCCGTCGCGCTGGCGGTCGCGACCGGGGTGGTGATCGCCGGCATCGCGGGGGCACTGCTGGCGGTGCCGCTGCTCGCGGTGCTCACGGCCGCCGTCCGCTCGCTGGCCGCGTCCCGGGAGGCCGCGCCGCGCACGGTGGACCCGCTGCTGGCGCGCGAGGGCGAGCCGCCACCGGCGACGGCGGGCTGAGACCGGGCCGGGACGACGGCGGGCGCACGCCCTGCCGCGCAGCGGCTCCGGTGGGACGATCGCGGGCGTGCGCTATCTCGTGACCGGTGCGACCGGCTACATCGGCGGGCGGCTCGCGCCCCGGCTCCTGGGGCACGGCCCCGAGCCCGACCTGGTCCCCGACCCCGCACGCGGGCCGGTGCGGGTGCGCTGCCTCGTCCGCGACCCGGACAAGCTCGCCGACGTGCCGTGGGCCGCCGACGCCGAGATCGTCCGCGGCGACCTGCTCGACCCGGACAGCGTGCGTGCGGCCTGCGAGGACGTCGACGTCGTCTACTTCCTGGTGCACTCCCTGTCGGACTCCGACTTCGCCGCCACCGACCGGCGGGCGGCGCTGATCCTCGGCGAGGCCGCCCGCGCGGCCGGCGTGAAGCGCATCGTCTACCTGGGCGGCCTGCACCCCGACACCGACGCCGGGGCCCTGTCCGCGCACCTCGCGTCCCGGGTGGAGGTCGGGGAGACGCTGCTGCGCTGCGGGGTCCCGACGATCGTCCTGCAGGCCGCGGTGATCCTCGGGTCGGGCTCGGCGAGCTTCGAGATGCTGCGCTACCTCACCCAGCGGCTCCCGCTGATGGTCACCCCGCGCTGGGTGCGCAACCGGATCCAGCCGATCGCGGTGCGCGACGTGCTGCGCTACCTGATCCGGGTCGCCGAGATCGACGCACCGGACGCCGAGCTGAACCGCACGTTCGACATCGGCGGCCCGGAGATCCTGACCTACTTCGAGATGATGCAGCGCTACGCCCGCGTCGCCGGGCTCTCCCGGCGCCGGGTGCTGCCGGTGCCGGTGCTGACGCCGTCGCTGTCGGCGCACTGGATCAACGTCGTCACCCCGGTGCCCAAGTCGATCGCGAAGCCGCTGATCGAGTCGCTGGTGCACGAGGTCGTCTGCTCCGAGGACGACCTGAAGCGCTGGGTGCCGGACCCGCCGGAGGGCCTGATCGGCTACGACCGCGCCGTCGAGCTGGCGCTGTCGCGGATCACCGACGGCGAGGTCGAGACCCGCTGGTCCGGCGCGACCGTGCAGAACGTGCCGTCCGACCCGCTGCCCAGCGACCCGGAGTGGGCCGGCGGCGACGTCTACCTCGACGAGCGCGAGCAGCCGTGCAGCGCGAGCCCCGAACGGCTGTGGACGGTCGTCGAGGGCATCGGCGGCGAGCGCGGCTGGTACTCGTTCCCGCTGGCCTGGTCGGTGCGCGGCTGGATGGACCGCGCGGTCGGCGGCGTCGGGCTGTCCCGCGGCCGCCGCGACCCGCACGACCTGCGCACCGGGGACGCACTGGACTGGTGGCGGGTCGAGCGGCTGCTCGAGCCCGGGGGAGCGCGGCCGCCCGGCTGCGACCGCGACCCCGAGGAGGGGCTCCTGCGGCTGCGTGCGGAGATGAAGGTGCCCGGACGCGCCTGGCTGGAGATGTCGGTGCGCCCGCGGCCCGGCGGATCGACCTACCACCAGCGTGCCGTGTTCATCCCGCACGGGCTGCCCGGCTACCTGTACTGGTGGTCGGTGGCGCCGTTCCACGGGATCGTGTTCGGCGGCATGGTCCGCAACATCACCCGGACCGCGGAGCGCGACGGCGACCCGCCCGCCGCGGCGAGCCGGCGGCCGTCCTGGCTGCGCTCGCGCCCGCACCGCGACCGGGCGGCCTGAGGGGGCCCCGGGTCCGGCTGCGGCGGCCGGGACGGCTCAGGCGCGGTCCGGGCCGGCCAGCGCCGCGCGCAGGACGGCGGACTCGCGGGCGGACACCGAGCGGGCGAAGTGCTGCAGCACGGTCTCGGGGTCACCGGCCTCGTCGAGCAGGTCGCGCAGCGCCCGCGCGGTCTCCTCCTCGCGGGTGGCGGCCGGGGTGTAGAGGTAGGCCCGTCCCTGCAGCTCGCGTCGCACCCAGCCCTTGCGGTGCAGGTTGTCCAGCACGGTCATGACGGTCGTGTAGGCCAGCGGGCGGGTGGGGGCGAGCCGCGTGCGGACGTCGCGGACCCGGCAGGGTGCCGCGTCGCTCCACAGCACGTCCATCACGGCGGCTTCCAGCTCGCCGAGTCGCCCTCGCATGTCGCCCTCCCGGTGAGAGGATAACCGCAACCCCCCATGCTCCCCCACCGGTGCGGGTCCGGACTCACCCCCGCGACAGCGCGCGGTCGGGCTCGAGCAGGTGCGGGGCGGGATCGAGCACGACCCAGCGCCCACCGCCGTCCTCCACCGCGGGCAGCGCGGCCCGGACCTCAGCGGCGAGCTCCGGCAGGAACAGCACGACCCGGTCCGGGCGCAGCGCGGCGAGCTCGGCGGGGGAGACGACCGGGACGTCGCTGCCGGGCATCCGGCGGCCCTGCTTGGCGGGCGAGGCGTCGCCGACGGCGGCGAGCAGCCCCGCGTCGAGCCCCGCGCGGCAGACCAGCGGCACCGCCCGCGAGGCCGCCCCGTACGCGGCGACGGTCCGTCCGGCGTCCCGCTCGGCGGCCAGCCACTCCCGCAGGCGGTGCGCCCCGTCCGCCGCGTCCTGCAGCCGGCCGAGCCCGGACGGGTCCGTGACGCCCGCCGCGCGCTCCTCGTCGAGCAGCGCGCGGGTGGCCTCGTCGGGCGCGGCGCCCGCGCGGGCGGTGACCAGCAGGGTGCCGCCGGACAGCGGGTACCACCACGCGCGGTGCACGCCGAGCCCGTGCCGGCGCAGCGCCGCGTCCAGGGCGGGCAGCGACCAGTAGGCGTAGTGGCCGTGGCGCAGGTCGAACCACTGCCCGTCGCGCAGGACGGTCCCGAGCGGGAGCAGCTGCAGCGCGAGCGTGCCGCCGGGGCGCAGCAGCCGGACCCGCCGGTCCAGCGCCGCCGCCTGGTCGGGCTCGTGGAGCAGGCCGTAGAAGTCGACGACGAGGTCCACCCCGTCCGGCGGGGCCGCGGCCGGGTCGACGGCGGTCATGCCGCGCCCGGTCAGGCGCGGCAGCCACGACTCGCCGTGCGGGCTGCCGAACTCCGCGACGCGCCCACCGGGGCGGACGAGCCCCTCCCGGGCCAGCCGGCCGACCGACCGGTCGCTCTGCTCGGCCATCGCCCGCGGCTCGACGCCGTGGAGCTCCTCGACGGCGTCGGCGTCGTCCTCGAGCTGGGCCAGCCCGCAGCCGGCGCAGAGCCACATCCGCAGCGGCCAGGCCGGGTCGGGCAGCGGGACGTCGCGGTGCGGCATCCGGTCCCATGGCGGCTGGTCGCCGAGGTCGAGCACGACCCGGCCGTCGGCACCGCCGCAGGCCCGGCACCGGGTCCCCGGTCGCGGATCCCCGCCCATGTGCCCACCTCGCTCCGTCGCCGTACAGGTACTAGCCGGGATAGTAGGCACGGCTCCTGAAGGCACGCTGTGAACCCGATCGGAGCAACGCCGTCTCGCGCAGCGTCACTACAAGCCGTCCGGCTCGTTGGCGTCTCCGGTACGAGAAACACGTTCCACCGCGCGCTCGTCGCGCGCGGTGACGGAACCGGGGAGGTCGGGTGGAGGTCGTGCGGACCGTGGTGCCCGGCGCGCTGCTGCTCGACGGCACCGGGGAGCCCCCGGCGACGGGACCCGGCCCGGAGGCGTTCCCCGTCCGGCGACGGCACCGCCCGGCCCGCGACGCCGTCGTCGGCCTGCACGGCCATCCGTCCGACGCGGTGCTGCTCGGCGTCACCCGGGGCAGCGGCTACGCGGTGGTCATCGACGCGCGCCCCGAGGCCGAGACGTTCGGCCGCCTCGCCGTCGCCCTCCTGGAGGGCCCGCGACGCCTGCTGGTCCCGCCGGGCTGCCTCTACGGCGTGCAGTCGGTGGCGAGCCGGACCCTCGTCGAGGTGCGCAGCTCCGCCCGCCTGTCGCGGCGGGACCGCACGGCCGTCGACCCCGACGACCCGGAGCTGGCCGTGCGCTGGCTGCGCCCCCGGCCGTTCCGCGTCCCCGAGCCCGCCCGCTCCTGGGCCGCGCTGTGCTCCCGGCTCGGCGCCCCGGCCGGCCCCCGGCGGGACCGCGTCTCGCTCTGGTGACCACCCGGGAGTGAGTGCGGGCACGTGTGACCCCGTCCGCCCGAGTGAGAAGATCACGAATCGGTCACGTACCGTTCGTGGACAGGCCCGGATCGACGACGCCCCGGCGCCGAAGGGTGGCACGGTCGTGCCGCCCCACGAGCCGACGAGGGGTGTCGAGGTGCTGAGCGAGCGTGAGATCCGGCGGCTGCACGAGATCGAGGTGCAGCTGCGGCTGACCGATCCGCGGTTGGTCCGCAGGTTCTCCGCCCTGGGCGCCGCCCGCCGCAGCGGTCGCCTGCTCGCGGGCCCCGGCACCCACCAGCGCTCGATGCACGGCGCGGGCCCGCTGCCCACGGCGCTGCTCGGCCTGGCACTGGTGGTGCTCCTGCTCGGCGCCGTCACGGTGAACGTGCCGGTCGTGGTGACCGGGATCGTCGTGGCCGCGCTGGCCCTGGGCGTCGCCGCCACCACCGGGCCGCAGCCGCGGCCCGGCGCCGCCTGACCCGCGCCCCGCCGCCGCCCGTGCGGGCGGCGACCGGCCTCAGCCGTGCGCGAGGTCGGAGAACCGGCTGTAGTGCAGCTGGTGGGCGACCGTGATCGTGGTCGTCGGGCCGTTTCGGTGCTTGGCCAGGATCAGGTCCGCCTCGCCGGCCCGCGGGTCGTCCTGCTCGAACGCGTCGGGCCGGTGCAGCAGCACCACCATGTCCGCGTCCTGCTCGATGGAGCCGGACTCACGCAGGTCCGACAGCATCGGCCGCTTGTCGGTGCGCTGCTCGGGACCACGGTTCAGCTGGCTCATCGCGACCACCGGCACCTCGAGCTCCTTGGCCAGCAGCTTGATCTGCCGGGAGAACTCCGAGACCTCCTGCTGACGCGACTCGACCTTGCGGCCCGACGTCATCAGCTGCAGGTAGTCGAGGATGATCAGCTTCAGGTCGTTGCGCTGCTTCATCCGCCGCGCCTTGGCCCGGATCTCCATCAGGGTCAGGTTCGGCGAGTCGTCGATGTAGAGCGGCGCCTCGGAGATCTCCGACATCCGCCGCGCCATCCGCGTCCAGTCCTCGTCGGACATCCGGCCGGCGCGCATGTCGGCCAGCCGGATCCGCGCCTCCGCGGAGAGCAGGCGCATGACGATCTCGGACTTGCTCATCTCCAGCGAGAAGAACGCGCTGGTCATGCCGTGCCGGATCGAGCAGGAACGGGCGAAGTCCAGCCCGAGGGTCGACTTGCCCAGACCCGGCCGGGCCGCGACGACGACCATCTGGCCCGGATGCAGGCCGTTCGTCACCTGGTCCAGGTCGGCGAACCCGGTCGGCACGCCCGAGGACATGCCGCCCCGGGAGGCGATGGCGTCGATCTCGTCCATCGTCGGCTGGAGGAGCTCCTCCAGCACCGTGTAGTCCTCGGTGGTGGTGCGCTCGGTGACCTCGTAGACCGCGGCCTGGGCCCGGTCCACGACGTCGTCGACCTCGCCGCCCTCGGCGCCGTGGTAGCCGAGCTGCACGATCCGGGTGCCGGCCTCGACCAGGCGCCGCAGGATCGCCTTCTCCCCGACGATCTCCGCGTAGTACGCCGCGTTCGCCGCCGTCGGGACGGTCGCGATGAGCGTGTGCAGGTAGGGCGCGCCACCGAGGCGGACCAGCTCGCCGCGCCGCTGCAGCTCGGCGGACACGGTCACCGCGTCCGCGGGCTCGCCGCGGCCGTAGAGGTCCAGGATCGTCTCGTAGACGGTCTGGTGCGCGGGCCGGTAGAAGTCCTCCGGGCGCAGCACCTCGACGACGTCGGCGATCGCGTCCTTGCTCAGCAGCATGCCGCCGAGCACCGACTGCTCGGCGGTGAGGTCCTGCGGTGGCTGACGGTCGAACGCGCCGCCCGCGCCGTCCCCGGAGCCGCCGGCCTTCTCGCCGTCGCGGACCGCACGGGGCCTGTTGCCGGGACGGTCGTCCGTCAGAGCCATACGCAGCGTCACCCCCAAGGGACACGATACCGAACGCACGTTCGACGCGCGAGCGGTGTGGTGCACCCGCCCGCGTCCGTCGTCGGTGGTCTTCCGGCCGGCGCGGTGACCGCCGGGCCGCGCCGGGCGCGGCCGGTCGGCGGAGCGCTCGCGTGCCGGTGCGACCGAGGGTAGGTCGGCGCGGCGGCCCGGGTCGAACCGCTCTGGTGATCGACTTGGGGATGAACTGTGCACGGATGCCGCCCGTCCCGGGACCGTGCTGGGGACAACCTGGGGACAATGACCAAGAAACGAGCGTCGTCGCAGTTCAGAGGGGGTGAACCGGGTGTGGACAACTTTGCTCTGGCGTGTCGCCGCACGCCCGTCGCAGGCGTGTCGGAGGCCGTGGCGGACCGTTCGCCGCCGGGCGCGTCCACAGGCCCGCCCGTCGAGCGGGCCGTCACTTCCCGGCGTGTCGGCTGCGTGACAACGCATCCCGCATGATGTCACCCGACCGGAGTGGATCGTCCACCGCGGACTGCGGACCGTACCCGCCCGGCCGTACGGACCGGGCCCGGACACACGACAGGGCGGTGCCCGGAGCACGAGGCTCCGGACACCGCCCTGACTACGCTCGGTGGTCGTGTGACCACCGGACCGCTCAGCTCGCGACGACCGCGATCGGCAGCTCGGTGGTGACCTCCGGGTGCAGGCGAACCTCCACCTGGTGCTTGCCCAGGGTCTTGATGTGACCCGGGACGTCGATGCTGCGCTTGTCCAGCACCGGGCCGCCGGCCGCCTTGACGGCGTCGACGACCTGCGCCGGGGTGACCGAGCCGAACAGGCGGCCGGTGTCGCCGGCCTTGGCCGGGACGGTCACGTTGATGTTGCGCAGCTGCGAGTCCACCTGCTGGGCGTGGCCCAGGTCGCGGATCTCGCGGGCCTTCTGGGCCCGGCGGATCTGCTCGACCTGCTTCTCGGCGCCACGGGTGGCGACGACCGCGAGCTTGCGCGGCAGCAGGTAGTTGCGGCCGTAGCCGTCCTTGACCTCGACGATGTCGCCCGGGGCGCCCAGGTTCGGGACGTCGGCGTTGAGGATGAGCTTCATGTGTCTCTCCTTCCTCAGCGGGCGGTCGAGGTGTACGGAAGCAGGGCCACCTCGCGGGAGTTCTTGACCGCGACGGCGACGTCCCGCTGGTGCTGCCGGCAGTTGCCGGTGACACGACGGGCGCGGATCTTGCCGCGGTCGGAGATGAACTTCCGCAGCAGACCGGTGTCCTTGTAGTCGATCAGCTGGGCCTTGTCCTTGCAGAACGCGCAGACCTTCTTCTTCGGCTTGCGCACGATGGCCTTGGCCATGGTGGTGCTCCTGGAGATCGTCCCCCACCCGTCACGGGTGGAGGGATGCGTGGATCAGAAGGGGGGCTCGTCGTCGGACGCCGCGCCGCTGCCCGCGGGCGGGGCCGAACCCCAGGGGTCGTCATAGCCGCCGGAGTTGCCTCCACCGGACCCGCCGCCCTGCCGGGCGCCGCCGCCGTAGCCGCCGCCGCCCCCGTCGTAGCCGCCACCGCCGCCGCCACCGAAGCCACCGGAGCCTCCGCCCCGGTTGACCTTGTTGACCTTCGCGGTCGCGTAGCGGAGCGAGGGGCCGACCTCGTCGACCTCCATCTCCACGACGGTGCGCTTCTCGCCTTCCTTGGTCTCGAAGGACCGCTGGCGCAGACGACCCTGGACCACGACGCGCGCGCCGCGGGTCAGGGACTCGGCGACGTTCTCCGCCGCCTGGCGCCAGATGTTGCAGCGCAGGAAGAGCGCCTCGCCGTCCTTCCACTCGCCGGACTGGCGGTCGAAGGTGCGCGGGGTGGACGCCACGGTGAAGTTGGCGACCGCGGCGCCGGAGGGGGTGAACCGCAGCTCGGGATCCGCCGTCAGGTTGCCCACGACGGTGATGACGGTCTCGCCGGCCATGACGGCTCCAATCAGCCGGCGGCGGGCGCCGGCGTGCGGGTGACGTCCTTGCGCAGGACCTTGGTGCGCAGCACGGACTCGTTCAGACCCAGCTGACGGTCCAGCTCGGCGACGGTGGCCGGCTCCGCGGTGATGTCGAGGACCGCGTAGATGGCCTCGCCCTGCTTCTTGATCTCGTAGGCCAGGCGGCGCTTGCCCCAGACCTCGATCTTCTCGACCGATCCGCCGTCGTTCTTCACGACGGTGAGGAACTGCTCCAGGGACGGCTGCACGGTGCGCTCGTCCAGGCCGCCGTCGAGGATGACCATGACCTCGTAGTGACGCATGAGAACCACTCACCTCCTATGGACTCGAAACGGTCACGACCCGGACGGCCGTGACAGGAGGTTCTCAGCGCACCCCGACAGTCTCGCCGTACATGCTCGGGAGCTGCGGGGATGCCCGACCAGGTTAGCAACGGCTCCCGGCCCGCCGACCTGCGGGTACGGCCGGGCCGCCGGAGCCGTCGCGGCGGGCTGTCGGGGGTCGTCGCTACCGTGCGGGCATGCAGATCGGTGCACACGTCCGGGACGCCGAGGACCCGCTGGCCGCGGCCGCCGAGGTCGGCGCCGAGGTGGTCCAGCTGTTCCTCTCCGACCCGCAGGGCTGGAAGAAGCCGCCGCCGCACCCGCGCGCGGCGGAGCTCGCGGCGTCGGAGGTCGGCGTCGTGGTGCACGCGCCCTACACGGCGAACGTGGCGTCCACGAACAACCGGATCCGCATCCCGAGCCGCAAGATCGTCCAGCAGCACCTGGCCGGGGCCGCCGAGGTGGGCGCGTTCGGCCTGGTCGTGCACGGCGGGCACGTCACGAAGGACGACGACCCGGCCGCCGGGATCGACAACTGGCGCAAGTTCGTCGAGCGCCAGGCCGGCGAGCACGGCTTCGACGTGCCCGTCCTGATCGAGAACACCGCGGGCGGGGACAACGCGATGGCGCGCCGGTTCGACGCGCTGGGCCGGCTGTGGGACGCCGTCGGCGAGTTCGGCGTCGGCTTCTGCCTCGACACCTGCCACGCCTTCGCCGGCGGCGAGGAGCTGGCCGGGATCGTCGACCGGGTCCGCGCGATCACCGGCCGGATCGACCTGATCCACCTGAACAACTCGCGCGACGCGTTCGACTCCGCCCGCGACCGCCACGCCAACATCGACGACGGGACGATCCCGCCGGACGAGCTCGCCGCCGTCGTCGCGGCGGCGGGGGCGCCGGTCGTCGTCGAGACCCCGGCCGAGGGGCAGGCGCGCGACATCGCGTTCCTGCGCGAGCACGCGGGCTGACTCACCGCCAGGCGAACACCGGCTGCTCCAGGTGCGCGACGCGGGTCGCGCGCCCGTGCAGGACGACCTCGCGGAACTGGTGGAGCACCGCGCCGGTCGGGGCGTGCACGAACCGGCCGAACAGCGGCACCTGGATCACCGGCGCGTCGGACTCGGGGATGGTGAGGAAGCGCGGCTCGTGGTCGATCTCGGCCAGCGGCGGCCGGTGCAGCTCGGCGACCTCGTCCGGGTTCGGCACCGGCTCCCCGGCCCCGCCGGCCCACAGCACGACCGGGGTGATGACGTAGCCGGAGCGGGTCGGGTAGTCGTCGAGCAGGCCGAGCACGCGGTCCGCGCCGAGCTCGAGACCGATCTCCTCGGACACCTCGCGCCGCCCCGCCTGCTCGGCGGTCTCGCCGGGGTCCAGGCGGCCGCCCGGCAGCGCCCACTGCCCGGAGTGGGCCCGCAGCGACCGGGCGCGCCGGGTCAGGACGAATGCGACCTCCTCGGCGAGCCGGCCCTCGCCGGTGGCACCGGGGACCGGCAGCAGCGTCATGGTCACCGCGGCCGCCCGCCTGCCGTCCCGGTCGGCCTCCGACGCGACGTGCCGCTCGGCCGGTGGGAGCACCGCCAGCGCCGCCGCGACACGCTCCCGCAGCCGCTGCTGCACCGGATCCGGGACCACCACGTCGTCGGCCATGTCCCGATCGTCGCACCCCGTCGCGCACGGGTCCGGGCGTCACCGCCCACGTCACACCCGTGCGGCGGCACCGGACCGGCCGGTCCGGGCGGGGTGCGGCCCGGGCCCGGTCAGCCCGCGGTGCCGGGCCGGGGACGGGCGGCGCGCGACGGCCACGGCTCGGGTGCCGCGGCGCGGGCGGCCCGGGTGCCCTCCGGGGGGCCACCCCGCCCGCGCCGCCGGGCCCGTGCGGGAACGGCCGTCGGTGCGGCCGCCGGGGTCGTGCTGGTCCGGGGGCGGCGCGGACCGACCGGCCACGCCGGCTCCGGGGCCCGGTCCGGGTCGGTGCCGGGGCGCAGGACCTGCCGGACGACGAGCACGCACAGCGCGACCACGACCGCGTCGCGGACCAGCACCGTGACCAGGAACGGCTCCGGTGGCAGCCCCTTGTTCGCGACCCCGAGGTACTGGTACATCCGCGGCACCCAGACCAGCGCGTCGACGGTCATCCACGCCAGCAGCAGCCGCCAGCGCGGCAGCGCGAGCACCGCGAGCGGCACCAGCCACAACGAGTACTGCGGGCTCCACACCTTGTTGACCAGCAGGAACGCCGACACCGTGAGGAACGCGAGCTCGGCGACGGCGGGCGGGCGCGGCGCCCGCAGCGCGAGCCAGGCGATCGCGGCGAACGCCAGCACCATCAGCACCGCGGTGATCGTGTTCAGCACGGCGGGGGACTGCCCGGACTCCAGGGGGCCGTCGAACCCGGACCAGCCGGTGAACGAGTACAGCGAGTACCAGAGCGAGTCCGGGTCGGCCGGCCGTGTCCGGTTGAGCAGGAAGAACTCCGCCCAGCCGCGCGGCCAGGCCAGCGCCACGGGCAGGTTCACCGCGGCCCACGCCACGACGGCGGCACCGATCGTCCACCCGGCGCGGGGCAGACCGCCCTCGGACCGGCGGCGCCACCCGACGAGCAGCACCGGCAGGAGCAGCAGCAGCGGGTAGAGCTTGGCCGCCCCGCCGATCCCCAGCAGGACCCCGGCCCACACCGGGCGGTCGCGGCGCAGCGCCAGCAGCGCTCCCGTCGCGAGGGCGACCGTGAGCGTGTCGAAGTTGGTGAAGGCGTGCACGAGCGCGAGCGGGGACAGGGCGACCAGCGCGGCGTCCCAGGGCCGCTCGGGGCGCAGCATCAGCACCGCCCAGACGACCACCAGCCAGGCCGCGGCCAGCCAGATCGCGGTCACGTCGAAGTAGACGACGACGTCGAGCGCGGTCGGCAGCGGCAGCCGCTGCGCGAGCCACTGCCAGCCGTCGGTCAGCTGGGCGTTGAGGTACTGGAAGAAGCCGGTGACCACCGGGTACTCCATGTACCGGGCGGTGCGCGAGCCGTCCTCGGCCGTCTCGTACCAGGCGTCGCGGTAGGGGACGCCGTCGTCGGCGAGGCCCTCGAGCCCGTAGAGCGGGACGGTGTCGGAGTAGCACATCGCGACGTACTGGCGGTCGTTGCGCCAGTCCAGGGCGAGCACCCCGTCCGCGGTGCGGTACTGCTGCAGACAGGCCGCCTTGCCCACCCAGGACAGCGCCAGCACGACGACGGCGAGCAGCAGCACGACCCGCAGCGGGGTCCACCACCGGGCGCGACCGACCAGGGCGTGGCGGCCCATCGGTCCGCCCACCACCCGGCTCGCGGCGCGCGCGAGCGGCTCGGTCCAGGTGGGGATCTCCCGGCCGGGGTCGTCCGCCCCGGCCGGAGCGGGGGGTGCGGCGCCCGGCCGGGCGCCTGCGGTCAGTTGCCGCCCCCGCTGTCACCCGGGTTCGGGCCGGAGCCGTCGGAGCCGGGGCCGCCGTCGCCCGACCCGTCACCGCCGGAGCCGTCGCCCCCACCGCCGGAACCGTCACCGGAGCCGTCGCCGGAGCCACCGCCGCCGGAGCCGTCGCCGCCGCGGCCGCCGTTGTCACCGCCCCGGCCACCGTTGTCGCCGCCCCGGCCGCGGTCGCCGCGGTCGCGCCCGTCGCCGGGCTCGGAGGTGGAGCTCGGCTGCCCGGAGTCCTGACCGCTGTCGGTGGACACCGCGCGGGTGGGGGCCTGGCCGATCGGCTCGAAGTCGGAGAACTGCTCCGCCGGGGTGCCCTGCAGGACGTCGTTCATGAACGACTGCCAGATCGACCCGGGCAGCATCCGGCCGTAGACCGGACGCCCGGCCGAGTTCTTGATCGGGCTGTTGTCGTCGGTGCCGACCCACACCGCGGTGGACACCGACGGCGTGTAGCCGACGGTCCACGCGTCGTTGTTCTGGCCCTCGACGCTGCTCTGCACGGTGCCGGTCTTGGCCGCGACGGGACGGCCGTCCAGCCCGATCCGCGACGAGCTCGCGACGTCGGTCATGGACTCGGTGACGTTCCGCGCGACCTGCGCGTCCATGACCTGCTGGCCGTTGTCGGCGGTACCGCGGTCGTAGATGACGCGGCCGTCGCTCGCGGTGACCTTCGCGACGAGGAACGGGTCGCGCTTCATGCCGTCGGCGGCGAACGTGGCGTAGGCGGCCGCCATGTCCTCGGGGTGGACCTCGCGGTCACCCAGCGAGATGCCGCCGGCCGGGTTCGGCAGCAGGTCGGCCGGGATGCCGGCCTGGTGGGCGGCGTCGGCGACCTTCTGCGGGCCGACGTCGAGGCCCATCCGGTAGAAGACCGTGTTGATCGACTTGGTCATCGCGTCCTTCACCGAGCACTGGCCGCAGCTCACGCCCTCGGAGTTGGTGACCGTGGTGCCGGCCAGCTCCTGCGGGGAGGAGCCGTCGTAGATCGTGCCGAGGCCGACCGGCGGGCTGGCCTGCAGCGCCGCGGCCAGCACGAACGGCTTGAACGACGAGCCGGGCTGCTTGAGCACCGAGGCGTAGTCGAGCCCGACGCCGTTCTCGCCGCCGTAGTAGGCGATGACCGCGCCGGTCTTCGGGTTCACCGACACCAGCGAGGACCGCAGGTTGTCCGGCTGGCCCTGCATGACCTGGGCGACGGCCTTCGCCGCGTCCTCCTGGGCCTTGGGGTCGATCGTCGTCGTGACGGTCAGGCCCTGGGTGTTGATCTCGGTCTCGGAGATGCCGATGCGGTCGAGCTCGGCGCGGGCGGCGTTGTAGATGTGGCCCTTGTCGTCGCCTGGGATGCCGCCGCCGTCGGACGCGGACGCCTCGCGCCACTGCGGGAACTGCTGCTGGGCGCGGTCGGACTGGCTCATCCAGCCCTGGGCGACCATGCCGTCGAGCACGAAGTTCCACCGCTGCTTCGACATGTCCGGGTTCTTCGCCGGGTCCCAGCGCGACGGCGACTGGATCAGCCCGGCGATCATGGCGCCCTCGGAGGCGTTCAGGTCCTGGACGTTCTTCCCGAAGTACGCCTGGCTGGCGGCCTGGATGCCGTAGGCGCCGCGACCCAGGTAGATCGCGTTCAGGTAGTTCTCGAGGATCTGCTCCTTGGTCATCTCCTTCGACATCTTCGCGGCGAGCACGACCTCGCGGAACTTGCGGAAGAGCGAGTACTGGTCGTTGCCGGTGGTCACCTTGATGTACTGCTGGGTGATCGTCGAGCCGCCGCCGATGCCGCCGGAGAGCTGGTTGAGCACGGCCCGGGCGATGCCGGTGATGTCGAAGCCGGGGTTGGAGAAGAACGTGCGGTCCTCGGCGGACAGCACGGCCTGCTGCACCGGGACCGGGACCTGGTCGAGCGGGACGCTCGTCCGGTTGACGTTGTCCGGCCGCACGGTCGCCAGGGGCGCGCCGTCGGCGTAGGTGAAGGTCGCCACCTGGGTGACGGCGATGTCGTCGGCGTTGGGCACCGGGAGGACCAGCCAGCCGATCGCGAACGCGACCAGCGGGCCGACCACCGCGACGGCGGCCAGCCCGAGCACCCAGCGGCGGATCCGGCGCCGGCGGCCGGGCTTCGCGCCGCCGTCGCCGTCGCCGGGGCCGCGGCCGCCGTTGCGGCCGGGAGGTCCCGGCGGCCTGCCGCCGCCGCGGCCCGCTGCGGTCGCGGGGCCCGCCGCGGCGCCGGCCGGGCGGCGCCCGGTGCGCTGCGGCGCCGCGGGTGCGACGGCGTGGGCCGCGCCGGCCTGCAGGGGCCGCGACACGGGGTCGAAGTGACCGACGCCCGAGTCGTCGTGGGTCAGCAGCGGGGGCGGGGACTGGGGCACCGGC
>NZ_JBBJUP010000024.1:0-85603 GCF_037727765.1 Pseudonocardia spirodelae
GCCAGGACGCGGACCTGGGCCAGCGCGGCCTTCGCCTGCTCGTGGGCGGGCTCGGCGTCCAGGACGGCCTGGTAGGCGGCCTCGGCGGCCGCGTAGTCGCCCTGCTCCAGGGCGTCCTCGGCGGCGGTGAAGCGCGGGTCCTCGGGCTCCTCGACGGGCTCGTCGCCACCCGCCGCGGCCGCCCGGCGCTCGCCCTCGGCGATCGCCGGCATCCGGTCGCGCAGCGCGTCCAGCAGGGACTGCACCCACTCCGCGGCGCGGTCGTCGGGGACGGCGCCGTTGACCGCGTCGACCGGCTGGCCGCCGACGAGCACGACGAGCATCGGCACCTGCTGCACGCCGAAGGCCTGCGCGACCCGGGGCTGGGTGTCGATGTCGACGCGCGCCAGGCGCCAGGCGCCGCCACCGGCCGTCGCGAGCCGCTCGAGCTCGGCGGACAGCTGCTCCTCGCGCGGGTAGCGGCTGGCCCACAGCTCGACGACCACCGGCACCTGCAGCGACGGCTCCAGCACCTCGTTCTGGAAGCCCTGCTCGGTCGCGTCCACGACCCAGGGGCCGCCACCGTCACCGGGGGCGGGCGGGGCACCGGCGGCGCCGCCGGCCGGGGCCGGCCGGTTCGCCGCGTCGGCGCGGGCCTTCAGACCGGAGAGGTCGACCGCCCCGGCCATGGCCGAGGACATCGCCGCACGCTGGGCCGCCTGACGAGGATCTGGGCGAGACACGCCGTCCATCCTGGCACGTCCCCACCTGCGGCGTGACGCGCCCCGCCCGCTCGCGCGGGCGCGCGCGGCGGTCACCGTCCGGGGCGGCGGGCCCACGGTGGGTCGACGATCACCGGACCGGCGGAGCAACACCGGCCGCGGTCACTCGTTGAACACCGTGCAGGGCCTCGATGGTGACTCTGCGTGATCGTGGCGGGGAGGGCTCCCCCGGCCTCCCGCCCGCGGTCCCCACCCCGAGACGAACGACCGCCGGCACCCCCGGCGCACAACGGAGGGCTCCACCCGATGAGCAACATGCAGACGACCGACAAGCCGACCCTGGCCTACCTGTCGCTGGGCCTGGGCATCGTGGCGATCGCCGCGTTCCTCGTGCCGATCGCCGCCTGGATCCTCGGTGCCGCGGGTCTGGTCACCGGCTTCCTGGCCTACCGCAAGCCGGGTCTGGCCACGCCGGCCCAGATCGGCATGGCCGTGAGCTTCGTCGGCATCCTCGCGGGCGTGTACTACTTCTCGACGATCATGGCGGGCTGAGCGGCTCCTCCGCCGTACGCGGCACCGTCCGGCCACACCGGGCGGCCGGCCGCGACCGACGACACGACGCCGGGGGCGCGCAGCGCGCCGCAACCCCGGCGCCCGACGGCCGGTGACGGGACTCCCGCCACCGGCCGTCGTCGTCGCGGGCCGCGGCCCCGTGCGGGCGCCGGTCAGCGGGCCTCGCCGGTGATCAGGCCGGCCAGCTCGTCCGGACGCGTCAGCATCGGGAAGTGCCCGCCCGCGAGGTCGGCCACCCGTGCCCCGACCCGCGCCGCCTCCCGCCGCCCCGCGTCCGGGTCGACCACCCGGTCCCCGGTGCACACGACCGACACCGTCGGCACCCCCGGCCACGACGTCAGCGGGCAGGGTTCGGCCAGCAGGCTCCAGTCCTGCGGGCGCAGCTCCGCGGCCGCCGTCGCGACCGCCCCGGCGCCTCCGCTCCCGGCCGCACCGCTCCCGGCCGCGTCCAGCTCCTCGGCGACACCGCGGTAGAGACCGTCGGCGACGGTCGCCGCGTCCGGCCAGTACGTCGTGACGCCCTCACCGCGGCGGACCCCGGCGTCGTAGCCCGCGACCATCAGGTCGCGCTCGGCGCGCATGCGGTCCCGGTAGGGCCGGCCCGGCTCGGGCACCAGCGCCCCGACCAGGACGAGCGACCGCACGCGCTCCCCCAGCGCCGCCGCGGCCACGGGGGCGACGAGCCCGCCCAGCGAGTGACCGGCCAGCACGACCGGACCGGCGCCGTCCGCGGCCGCGACGACCGCCGCGACCAGCTCGTCGTGGCCGGTCCCGGCGACGTCGGAGGGCAGGTCCGGCGCGACCGCCGCGATCCCCCGCTCCGCCAGCGCCGCGACGACCGGGGCCCAGCTGCCGCCGCGGTGCCACGCGCCGTGGACCAGCACCACCCGGGCCGGGCCGGGCGCGGGGCTCACGAGGCACCCCCGCGCAGGTGCTCCTCGACGCGCTCGACCTTGGCCCGCAGCTGGCCGTGGTGCCCGGGCCGGATGTCGGCCTTGAGGACGAGGCTGACCCGCGGCGACACCGCGGAGACCGCCTCGACGGCGCGCTTGACCACGGCCATGCCCTCGTCCCAGGTCTCGGACTCGATGGTGGTGAACATCGAGGTCGTCTCGTGGGGCAGGCCGGACGCGCGGACGACCCGGACGGCCTCGGCGACGGCGGCGCTGACGCTGCCGTCGCCCGAGTCCGAACCGGACGGGGCGATGCTGAAGGCGAAGAGCATGCCGACACCGTGCCACGACCGGCGCGCGGACCGGGTGCGGCGCAGCCGCTTGCTAGCGTCGGTCCATGACATCCCGCGGGTCGCTGCCCTTCGACCCGATCCAGCGCGCCGCCGACCTGTGGGAGGAGCGGGTCGGCCCGGCACGCACGATGGCGACGGTCACCAGCGTGATGCGCGTGCAGCAGATCCTGCTGTCCCAGGTGGACGGCGCGCTGCGGCCGCACGGGCTGACCTTCGCCCGGTACGAGGCGCTGGTACTGCTGGACTTCGCCCGCCGCGGCAGCCTCCCGATGCGGGTGATGGGCGAGCGCCTGCAGCTGCACCCGACGAGCGTGACCAACATCGTCGACCGGCTGCAGGGCGACGGCCTGGTCCGCCGGCTGCCCCACCCCACCGACCGGCGCGCCACGCTCGTCGAGCTGACGGTCGAGGGCCGCGCGCGCCTGGAGAAGGCCACCGACGCCGTGACCGCCATCGACTTCGGGCTCAGCGGCCTCGACGCGGGCGAACAGGAGCAGCTGACCACGCTGCTGCGCGCCGTGCGCCGGGCCGCGGGCGACTTCGACTGACACCCTCACGCCCGCCCCCCGCGCCGGGGCGGCGGCCCGCCCGGCGGATGCCCGCCGGGGCCCGGCCAGCTGCGCATCACCGAGCCGCGGCGCGGGCGTGGACGCAGCATCCGGCGCACGGTGACGCGCCCGGCCAGCGCGCCGCTGAGGCCGGACAGTCCCACGCAGGCGAGGTAGTCGACGAGGTCCACGGGAACGCTCCGGATGGTCGGCACGGCGGGGGTTGACGCGGGTTGCGGCAACAGCGTTGACAGTACGACGGGGCACCGACAGGATCGGTCCGTGAGCGCACCGGACCCGCAGCCCGGCCGCGGTCCCGCGGAACCGGCCGGCGGGTCCGGCGGCGGGCTCCGCGCGGCACGGCGACGCCGCGGCTGGTCCCAGGCCGAGGCCGCGCGGGCGCTGGCGGGCCTCGCCGCCGGCCGCGGGGGCTCGGCCCGCGCGGCGAGCCTGAAGACCCAGCTGTCCCGCTGGGAGAACGGCCACGCCACCCCCGACCCGGCCCACCGGGCGCTGCTCGCGGAGCTCTACGGGGACTCCCCGGCCGCGCTGGGCCTCGAACCCGGACCGGCCGTCGACGGGGCGGACCGGCTGCGGGCCGCGCTGGCCCGCGCGGCCGCGGTCGGCGGGCCGGAGCTGGCGCTGCTGCGCGACCAGTGGGCCGCGACGGCCGGGCTGGACGACCGGATCGGCGCGCCCGAGGCCGTGGCGGCGGTGCGCGGGCAGCTGCGCGGGCTCGCCGCGCACGCGACCGGCGCCGCCGTGGTGGCCGCGCTGGCCGGCCTGCTCGCCGTCGCCGCGCTGCGGGCCGGGGACCACGCCCGGGACGACGGCGCCCCGGACCGGGCCTGGGAGGCCTACCTCGAGGCCGAGACCGCCGGCCTGCGGGCGGGCGACGCGACCGTGGTGGCCGGGGCCCGGGCACGCCGGGAGCTCCTGCGGGCCGCGCTGGCCGCGGCGGACCCGCCACCGGGCGGGCCGGACGTGCACGGCGCACCGGCCGGCCTGCGGACCACGGGCGACGACGGCCCCGCCGGGCCACGCACCGCCGGCGACGACACCCCGGCCGGAGCGGTCCGTCCGGGTTGACCGGGCCGGGGACGACCGGGACGACCGGGACGACCGGCGGCGGGTGCGCCGCCCCGCCACCTCAGCCCGACTGCTCCAGCAGCTCGTCGGCCGCGGCCCACGGGTCGAGCCCGCCCTCGAGCACCCGCGCGGTCAGCGTGTCGAGCGCGTCGCCCCCGCGGACCCGTTCCATCCGGGCGCGGACCTGCTCCATCCCGATGGCCTCGATCTCGCGCCGGGCCCGCTCGCGGCGCCGGCGCGCGCGCTCGCCGGACTTCTCCGCCCAGGCGAGGTGCTCCTGCAGCGCGTCGGCGACGGCGTCGATCCCCTCCGACCGCGACGCGACGGTCGACAGCACCGGCGGCTCCCACGGCTCGGGCCCGTCGGGGGTGCGCAGGTGCAGCATGTTCCGCAGCTCGCGCACCGTGCGCCGGGCGCCCTCGCGGTCGGCCTTGTTGACCACGAACACGTCGCCGATCTCCAGGATCCCGGCCTTGGCCGCCTGGATGCCGTCACCCATGCCCGGGGCGAGCAGCACGACGGTCGAGTCGGCGAGCCCGACGATCTCCACCTCGGACTGCCCGACGCCGACGGTCTCGACCAGCACGACGTCGCAGCCGGCCGCGTCGAGGACCCGCAGGGCCTGCGGGGTCGCCCAGGACAGGCCGCCCAGGTGCCCGCGGGTGGCCATGGAGCGGATGAACACGCCGTCGTCGCCGGCGTGCTCGCCCATCCGCACGCGGTCACCGAGCAGCGCCCCGCCGCTGAACGGCGACGACGGGTCCACCGCCAGCACCCCGACCCGCCGCCCGCGCCCCCGCAGCTCGGTGACCAGCGCCGAGGTCGACGTGGACTTGCCGACCCCGGGTGAGCCGGTCAGCCCGACCACGTGCGCCCGACCGGTGTGCGGGGACAGCGCCGCGGAGACCTCGCGCAGCTGCGGGCCGGAGTTCTCCACCATCGAGATCAGCCGCGCGACGGCCAGCTGCTCGCCCGCGCGGGCGCGCTCGACCAGGTCGCGGGGGTCCGGCGGTCCGGGCACGGTCGGAGCTCCTCTCCGGGGGCGGATGCGCGTCGGCCCCCGCCACGCGGCGGGGGCCGACACTCACTCGTCAGGGGTGGGTCAGGACTTCGGCACGCGCACGATCAGCGCGTCGCCCTGCCCGCCGCCGCCGCAGAGCGCGGCCGCGCCGACCCCGCCGCCGCGGGCCTTGAGGGCCAGCGCGAGGTGCAGCACGACCCGGGCACCGGACATGCCGATCGGGTGGCCGAGGGCGATGGCACCGCCGTCGACGTTGACCTTGTCCTCGTCGATGCCCAGCTTGCGGGCCGAGACGATGCCGACCGCGGCGAACGCCTCGTTGATCTCGACCAGGTCGAGGTCGGCGGGCTGGATGCCCTCCTTCTCGCACGCCTTCGCGATCGCGTTGGCCGGCTGCTCGTGCAGCGAGGCGTCCGGACCGGCGACGACGCCGTGCGCGCCGATCTCGGCGATCCACTCCAGGCCCAGCTCCTCGGCCTTGGCCCTGCTCATCACGACGACCGCGGCCGCACCGTCGGAGATCTGCGAGGCCGAGCCCGCGGTGATGGTGCCGTCGGCGGCGAAGGCCGGCTTGAGCTTGCCGAGCCCCTCGGCGGTGGTGTCGCCGCGCACGCCCTCGTCGGTGGCGAACACGATCGGGTCACCCTTGCGCTGCGGGATCTCGACCGGGGTGATCTCGGCGTCGAACGTGCCGTCGGACGCGGCGCGCGCGGCCCGCTGGTGGCTGCGCGCGGAGAACGCGTCCTGCTCCTCGCGGGTCAGCGAGTAGCGCGCGTTGTGCTTCTCGGTCGAGGCGCCCATGGCGACCTGGTCGAAGGCGCAGAACAGGCCGTCGTAGGCCATGTGGTCGGTCAGCGTGGTGTCACCGAACTTGGTGCCCTCGCGGGACTTGCCGAGCATGTGCGGGGCCTGGGTCATCGACTCCTGGCCGCCGGCGACGACGATGTCGAACTCGCCCGCGCGGATCAGCTGGTCGGCCAGTGCGATGGCGTCGGCGCCGGACAGGCAGACCTTGTTGATGGTCAGGGCCGGGACGTCCATCGGGATCCCGCCGGCGACGGCGGCCTGCCGGGCCGGGATCTGCCCGGCGCCCGCGGTGAGGACCTGCCCCATGATCGTGTACTGGACCTGCTCGGGCGCGACACCGGCCCGCTCCAGGGCGGCCTTGATGGCGACACCACCGAGCTGGGCTCCGGAGAACCCCTTCAGCGAGCCGAGCAGGCGGCCCATCGGCGTGCGGGCGCCGGCGACGATCACGGTTCCGGACACGGGGTCCTCCAGCAGGCATCGTTGACAGGATGGGCGGCCACCATACCCACGCGATGCGCCCGTCCGGACGCACCGAACGGTGGGGGTGACCAGCGGCACAGGAGCCTACTGGCGAGTAGAACCGGTACCTTCTGCCCCCATGACGACAACCGAGGACGCTCTGTCGCAGCTGGTCGTGGCCGTGGACCACGTGGGCATCGCGGTGCCGGACCTGGACGAGGCGATCCGCTGGTACGCCGACAACCTGGGCCTGGTCGCGGTGCACACCGAGACCAACGACGAGCAGGGCGTGCGCGAGGCGATGCTGGGCGCACCGGGCGAGGCCGCGGGCGCGACCAAGGTGCAGCTGCTGGCCCCGCTGAACGAGGACTCGACGATCGCGAAGTTCATCGGCCGCAACGGGCCGGGCCTGCAGCAGGTCGCCTACCGGGTGACCGACGTCGTCGCCGCCGCGGACACGCTGCGCGCCAAGGGGCTGCGCCTGCTCTACGACGAGCCCCGCCGCGGGACCTCGGACTCGCGCGTCAACTTCGTGCACCCGAAGGACGCGGGCGGCGTGCTCGTCGAGCTCGTCGAGCCGGCGGCCGGCGCGCACTGAGCGCGGGCGTGCCGCCCCGGGCTGACCGGAAGCACAGTACGCCGTCCGGTGGCCTCGCTCACGAAGCGCCGATCGGGTATCACTGCCGACGGCATCCACCGGTTAACATACTACGCAGTAACTTGCGGTATCCCAAGCATGACCGGGTGCACGCACCCGGCTCCCCTGACAACGTCGCCATCGGAGGCCACGAGTGAAGGACATCCGCGACGCCATCCTCGCCGGACAGTTCGCCGACGTCGGCGGGCTCGAGGTGCCCGAGAGCTACCAGGGCGTCACCGTCCGGGCCGAGGACGCCGACATGTTCGAGGGTCTGACCACCAAGGAGAAGGACCCGCGCAAGAGCCTGCGCGTCGAGGACGTCCCCGTCCCCGAGCTGGGCCCGGGCGAGGCGCTCGTGGCCGTCATGGCCAGCGCCATCAACTACAACACCGTCTGGACCTCGATCTTCGAGCCGGTCTCGACGTTCAGCTTCCTCAAGCGCTACGGCAAGCTCTCGCCGCTCACCAAGCGCCACGACCTGCCGTACCACGTGGTCGGGTCCGACCTGGCCGGCGTCGTCGTGAAGACCGGGCCGGGCGTCAACGCCTGGAAGGCCGGCGACCAGGTCGTCGCGCACTGTCTGTCGGTCGAGCTGGAGAGCCCGGACGGGCACTCCGACACGATGATGGACCCGGAGCAGCGCATCTGGGGCTTCGAGACCAACTTCGGCGGCCTCGCCGAGCTGGCCCTGGTCAAGTCCAACCAGCTCATGCCCAAGCCGGACCACCTCACCTGGGAGGAGGCCGCGTCCCCGGGCCTGGTCAACTCCACCGCCTACCGGCAGCTGGTGAGCAAGAACGGCGCCGACATGAAGCAGGGCGACGTCGTGCTGATCTGGGGCGCCTCGGGCGGCCTGGGCTCCTACGCGACCCAGTTCGCGCTCAACGGCGGCGCCACCCCGATCTGCGTCGTCTCCTCCCCGGAGAAGGCCCAGATCTGCCGCGACATGGGCGCGGAGCTGGTCATCGACCGCAACGCCGAGGGCTACAAGTTCTGGTCCGACGAGAACACCCAGGACCCGCGGGAGTGGAAGCGCCTCGGCGCGAAGATCCGCGAGCTCACCGGCGGCGAGGACCCCGACATCGTCTTCGAGCACCCGGGCCGAGAGACCTTCGGCGCCTCGGTCTACGTCACCCGCAAGGGCGGCCAGGTCGTCACCTGCGCCTCGACCTCGGGCTACATGCACGAGTTCGACAACCGCTACCTGTGGATGAACCTCAAGCGGATCGTCGGCTCGCACTTCGCGAACTACCGCGAGGCCTACGAGGCCAACCGGCTCGTCGCCAAGGGCATGATCCACCCGACGCTGTCGAAGGTGTACCCGCTGGCCGAGACCGGCCAGGCCGCCAACGACGTCAAGCAGAACCTGCACCAGGGCAAGGTCGGCGTGCTGGCGCTGGCGCCCGAGGAGGGACTGGGCGTCACGAACCCGGAGAAGCGCGAGCGTCACCTGGCCGGTATCAACCGGTTCCGGGGCGTCTGACCAGCGCTGTCCGCAGTGCCGAGGGCCCGTCCGTGTCACACGGACGGGCCCTCTGTCCACCCCGGGGTGACGCCTGTGACGCCGGGTGGCGAACTCACGGCTGCGGAACGCCCTCGGCGGTACGGTGGCGGCATGGCCGGTGACCACGACGTACCCGTACCCCGGACCGGTTTCTCGATCGGGCGCCGGGGCTACGACCAGGCGCAGGTCGACAGCCACCTGCGCCGGCTCGACGCCGAGGTCCGCATGCTGGCCGCCGACCGGGACGCCGCCGTCGCCCAGAACACCCGGCTCAGCCGCGAGCTCGACGACGCGCGCACCCGCTCCGAGGCCATGCAGCAGCAGGTCAACCGGCTGGCCGGGCCCCCGCAGAGCGTGCAGGGCATGAGCGAGCGGCTCCGCTCCATGCTGCGTCTCGCCGAGGACGAGGTCGCCGAGATGCACGCCAGGGCGAACCGCGAGATCGGCGAGCAGCGCCGTCAGGGCGAGGAGCACGCCCGTGCCGTCGTCACCGACGCCCGGGCCCGCGCCGAGCAGCTCACCGCCGACGCCGAGGCCCGCGCCGCGGAGGCCGAGCGCCGCTGCGCCGAGCGCGAGCGCGCCGTGGACGAGAAGCAGGCCCGCGTCGAACGCGAGCTGGCCGAGCTGCGCGAGCGCACCGGCACCGAGCTCGACGAGCGGCGGCGCACGACCGAGGCCGAGGTCGCCGAGCTCCGCGACTCCACCGAGCGGGCGCTGGCCGAGCAGCGCAGCAGCACCGAGCGCGAGCTCGCCGAGGCCGAGCGCACCGTCACCGAGCGGATCACCCGTGCCGACACCGCGGCGCGGGAGAACCGCGAGCAGGTCGAACACGACTTCCGGATCGCGATGGACCAGCGCCGCGCCGAGGCGCTGAGCTCGCTGTCCGCCGAGCGCGACGAGCTCGAGAGCGTCATCTCCCGCCGCGAGCGGGAGGCGGACGACCGCATCCGCCGCGACCTGGAGCAGGCCCGCACCGACGCCGAGAAGATCCGCTCCGACGCGCGCCAGGAGGCCGCCGAGACCGTCGCCGAGGCGCAGCGGCGGCTCGAGCAGCTCACCGCGCTGCGCGGCCGCGTCGCCGAGCAGCTGCGTGCCGCCCGGGCGCTCATCGACTCCGGCGCCGACGACCTCGACGCGGGCCACGGTCTCGGGGAGCTCCCCGCCGGACCGGCCGCGCCGGGCACCGGCCCGGTCCCCGCCGGGGCGCCCGGGCACAACGGGCGGCCCGCCCCGGAGGCGGCCGAGCCCGCACCGGCCCCGGAACCGGTGGCGGAGCGGGGCGACGCCGCGGCGCCCGCCGGGCCGGGACCGCAGGGCCCCGCCGACCGCACCCGTCCCTCGCCGCGGGCCCGCGGCACGAACAGCTACGGCAAGCGCACCGCCCGCAGCCGCTGACCCCGGCCGGGCGCCGCCGCGGCCGCCCGGGAGCGGGTCAGTGCCGCCGGAACCCGGCCCGCCGCCGGTCCCGGGCGTTCCAGCAGGGGCGGTGCCAGTGCCTGCGGTCCTCGACGCCGCCGTGGTCGTCGGCGGGCCAGGTCACCACGTGCGGCGTGCCCGACGGCAGGACCTGGTCGCAGCCCGGGCAGCGGTAGTGCTTGACCGTGCTCCCGCCGGGGACGTGGCGGACGAACCACTCGCCGTCGCGGCCGGACTCGACGCCGGTGATGATCCCGCCACCGAGCGGCGGCGCGACGGGACGGCCCCGCCCCCGTTCCGAGGGGCGGGGCCGTCTGCCGCGTCCACGTGCCATGCGACCAGTGTCGCAAGACCTACCGCGAGGTGTAGTCCCGGAAGCCGTGACCGGTCTTACGCCCGAGCCGGCCCGCGGTCACCAGGTGCTCCAGCAGCGGCGCGGGGGCGAACCCGGACTGGCGGAACTCCGAGTAGAGCGAGCGCTCGATCGCCAGCGACACGTCCAGGCCGACGACGTCGAGCAGCTCGAACGGGCCCATCGGCAGCGCGCAGCCGGTCTTCATGGCGGCGTCGATGTCGTCGGCGGTGGCGTAGTGCGCCTCGAGCATCTTCACCGCGTCGTTGAGGTACGGGAAGAGCAGCGCGTTGACGATGAAGCCGGCCCGGTCGCCGCAGCTCACCGGCACCTTCTTCAGCTTCTGGCACACGTCGAGGATCGTCGCGGCGACGGAGCGGTCGGTGCCGATCGTCGACACGACCTCGACCAGCTTCATCACCGGCGCCGGGTTGAAGAAGTGCATCCCGATGACGTCGCCGGGGCGCCGGGTGGCCGCGGCGCACTCGACGACCGGCAGCGACGACGTCGTGGTCGCCAGGATCGCGCCCGGCTTGCAGATCTCGTCCAGCGCGCCGAACATCGCCCGCTTGACGTCGAGCTCCTCGGCGACGGCCTCGACGACCAGGTCGACGTCGGCCATGTCCTCCAGCGCGGTGGTGCCGGTGATCCGGCCCAGCACGGCGTCGCGGTCGGCCTCGGTGGCCTTCCCGCGGGCGACCGCCTTGTCCTGCGACTTCTTGACCAGCGCGATCGAACCCTCGACCTTGGACTCGCTGCGGCCGCGGACGACGACGTCGTAGCCGGCCTTGGCGAACACCTCGACGATGCCCGAGGCCATGGTGCCGGTCCCGACGACGCCGACCCGGCGCACCTCGCGCAGCGTGACGTCCGCGGGCACCGCCGAGGCGGGGGTCTCGCCGTCGGCGACGACGGTCGAGCTGTGCGGGGCGGAGTAGGTGTAGAAGCCGCGCCCGGTCTTCCGGCCGAGCAGGCCCGCGGTGATCATCTGCTTGAACACCGGGTTGGGCGCGTGCATCAGGTTGCGCGACTCGCGGTACATCGTCTCGAGGATCTCGTAGGCCGTGTCGAGGCCGATGAGGTCGAGCAGGGCCAGCGGGCCCATCGGGTAGCCGCAGCCGTAGCGCATGCCCGCGTCGAGGTCCTCGCGGCTGGCGTAGCGCTCGGCGTACATCTTCGCCGCGTGGTTGAGGTAGCCGAACAGCAGCGCGTTGGCGATGAACCCGGCACGGTCGCCGATCACGACCGGGACCTTGCCCAGCGACGCGGCGAAGGCCTGCACGTCGGAGATGACGTCGGGCTCGGTCACCACGGTCCGCACGACCTCGACCAGCTTCTGCACCGGCGCCGGGTTGAAGAAGTGCATCCCGACGACCTTGCCGGGGCGCGTGGTGCGCACGGCCAGCTCGGTGACCGAGAGCGAGGAGGTGTTCGACGCCAGGATCGCGTCCTCGGCCACGACCTTGTCGACCTCGGCGAAGACCTGCGCCTTGGCCTCCAGGCTCTCCGGGATCGCCTCGACGACCAGCGCGCACGGCGCCAGGTCCGACAGCGAGGTGGTGACGGTGATGCGCCCGAGCAGCTCGTCCGCCTGCTCCTGGGTGAGCTTGCCGCGCTCGATGGCGCGGCCGGTGGAGGCCGACAGGTGGGCCCGGCCGCGCTCGCCGGCGGCGTCGTCGCGCTCGACGGCGATCACCTCGAGGCCGTTGCGGGCGAACACCTCGACGATGCCCGCGCCCATGGTGCCGAGGCCGACCACGCCGACGGTCCGGATCTCGCGTGCCACGCTGGAACCTCCTGGTTCGACGACTCTGTCTCGCGTGGGCGCGATCCTGCCATCCGGAGGCACTACCAGTGGGTAACATGCGACCAGGGCCACCCCGAAGTGCGGGGCGGCCCTGGTCGTCGGGTCAGGCAGGCGGCGGTCAGCGGCCGTGGCGGGCCTTCACGATCCCGGTCAGCGCCTGCATGGTGCGCGCGGTGCGCCGGAAGCTCGTGACGACGAGCGGGATCGGGAACCGCTGCCGGGCGACCGACTGGGCCCGGGTGAACTCGCGCAGGCCGTCCGCGCCGTGGATGCGGCCGAAGCCGGACTCCCCCACGCCACCGAAGGGCAGCGACGGGATCCCGGCGAAGGAGATCACGCCGTTGATCGACACCATCCCGCAGCGCAGCTGCTCGGCGATCCGCTCGCCGCGGCGGGCGGAGAACACCGTCGCGCCGAGGCCGTAGCCGGTGGCGTTGGCGCGGCGGACCGCCTCGTCGACGTCGGGCACCCGGTTCACCACGACCAGCGGGCCGAAGGTCTCCTCGGTGACGGCGACCGAGTCCTCGGGCACGTCGGCGATGACGACCGGGGAGATCGCCCCGCCCTGCGCGGGCACCGAGTCGGCGCCGCCGACGATCGCGCGCCCGCCCTTCTCCAGGGCGTCGGTGACGTGGCGGCGCACGATCTCGGTCTGCGACGGCATCGTCATCGGCCCGAGGTCGCCCTCCTGCGCGGCCGTCCCGACCTGCAGCCGCGACGCCGCGGTGCGCACCTTCTCCAGGAAGCGCCCGGCGACGGACTCGACGACGTAGACCCGCTCGACACCGACGCAGGTCTGCCCGGCGTTGGACATCCCGCCCCAGACCGCCGCGTCCGCGGCGGCGTCGAGGTCGGCGTCGGCGTCGACGATCAGCGGGTCCTTGCCGCCGCACTCCATGAGCACCGGGACGAGGTTCTCCGCGCAGGCGGCCATGACCCGGCGGCCGGTCGCGGCCGACCCGGTGAAGGCGATCTTGCCGATCCCCGGGGCGCGGCACAGCTCGGCGCCGGTCGGGCCTAAGCCGGTGACCACGGTGAACAGCGGGTACCGCCCGACCTCGGGGACGGCCTCGGCCAGGGTGCGGGCGATCTCGTGCCCGACCCCGGGCGTGAGCTCGGAGGGCTTGAACACCACGGTGTTGCCGGCGGCGAGGGCGTAGGCGATCGAGCCCATCGGCGTGAAGACCGGGTAGTTCCACGGCCCGATGACCCCGACGACGCCCAGCGGCCGGTACGCCACCGTCGCCGCCTGGTTGGCCATCAGCAGGCCCGGCGACACCGAGCGCTTCCCGAGGACCTTCTTCGCGTTGGCCGAGGCCCAGTCCAGATGGTCGATCGCGAGGACGACCTCGAGGCGGGCGTCGTCCATCGGCTTGCCGGTCTCGTCGGCGACGACGCGCGCGACCCGGTCGAGCTGGGCGACGAGCACCTTCTTCCACGCGGCGAGCCGGCGGCGGCGCTCGTCGAAGCCGAGCCCGCCCCACCACTGCGCGGCCTCGGCCGCGGCGCGCACGGCGGAGCGGACGTGCTCGCCGTCGTGCACGGGGTAGCGGGCCAGCTCCTCCCCGGTGCGCGGGGACAGCGACGCGAAGTCGCCCGCGGGGGGCGCGGCGGTCGTGGCGGTGGAGTCAGCAGCGGTGGCACTCACGTGATCAGGCTAGACGCCGCGGGTGGGCCCGGCCGGGCCCACGCTGGCCCGGGCAGGTCAGCCGCGCGCCGGCGCGCTCAGAACAGCAGCAGGTCGTCGCGCGCCATCCCGCGCAGCGCGTCGTAGTCCACGGTGACGCAGCGGATCCCGCGGTCGGTCGCCAGCGTGCGGGCCTGCGGCTTGATCTGCTGGGCCGCGAACACCCCGTGCACCGGCGCGAGCAGCGGGTCGCGGTTCATCAGCTCCAGGTAGCGGGTGAGCTGCTCGACGCCGTCGATCTCGCCGCGGCGCTTCACCTCCACCGCGACGTGCGCGCCGTTCCCGTCGCGCAGCAGCAGGTCCACCGGGCCGACCGCGGTCATGTACTCGCGGCGCACCAGGGTGTGGCCCTCGCCGAAGGTCTCCGGGTGCGCGGCCAGCAGCTCCTGCAGGTGGGCCTCGACGCCGTCCTTGACCAGCCCGGGGTCCACGCCGAGCTCGTGGCTCGAGTCGTGCAGGACCTCCTCGATGGTGATCACCAGCGACTCGTCGGCCTTGTTCCGGACGGTCCACACGCCGGGCTCCTCGGTGAGCCAGCACGGCGGCGACATCCAGTTCAGCGGCTTGTAGGCACGGTCGTCGGCGTGGACGCTCACCGACCCGTCCTGCTTGACCAGCAGCAACCGTGGGGCCATGGGGAGGTGGGCGGTCAGCCGTCCGACGTAGTCCACCTGGCAGCGGGCGATGACGAGACGCACCCGGCTCACTGTAAGCCCGGTCGCATGGACCACCCTGGGCGGGTGATCGAGCAGACCTCGACCCGGCAGGTGTACGCGAACGCCTGGATGACCGTCCGGGAGGACGGGATCCGGCGCGCCGACGGCACCGAGGGCGTCTACGGCGTGGTGGACAAGCCGACCTACGCCCTGGTGGTCCCCCGCGACGACGACGGCCGGCTGCACCTGGTCGAGCAGTACCGCTACCCGGTGGGCGGGCGCCGCTGGGAGTTCCCCGCCGGCACCGCCCCCGACCGGGCCGAGGCCGACCCCGCCGAGCTCGCGGTCCGCGAGCTGGTCGAGGAGACCGGGCTCGCGGCCGCGCACATGACGCTGCTCGGCACGCTCGACTGCGCGCCCGGCATGTCCAGCCAGCGCGGGCACGTCTACCTCGCGACCGGGCTGACGGCCGGTCCGCCGCGGCGCGAGCACTCCGAGCAGGACATGCGCGCCGCCTGGTTCACCCCGGCCGGGTTCGAGGCGATGGTGCGCCGCGGCGAGCTCACCGACGCGCAGTCGCTCGCCGCCTGGGCCCTGCTCGCCCTGCACGACGCGCGCGGCTGACCGCGTCCGGGGGCGGGGCACCCCCGCCCCCGGACGGTGCTCAGCCCGGCGTCACCGGCAGCGCCGCGACCCGGGTGAAGCCCGGCCGCGGCAGCCACTCGACGTCCTCGGCGGGCACCGCGAGCCGCAGCCCGGGGAACCGCTCGACGAGCATCCGCAGCGCGACCTCGCCCTCCTGCCGCGCCAGCGCCGCGCCCAGGCAGTAGTGCGCGCCCTGCCCGAAGCCCAGATGGCCCTCCCCGCGCCCGGTCGCCCGGGTCACGTCCAGGTCGTCGGCGTGGTCGAAGGCCCGCGGGTCGTGGTTGGCCGGCAGCAGCCCGGCGATCACCGGGGTGCCCGCCGCGACCGTGGTCCCGCCGATCTCGACGTCGACGGTCGGGTACCGGAACTGGGTGAACTGCACGGGCCCGCGGGCGCGCATCAGCTCGTGCACCGCGCCCGGCCAGCGGCCGGGGTCGGCGCGCAGCGCGGCGAGCTGGTCGGGGCGGGTGAGCAGGGCCAGTACCCCGTTGCTGATCAGGTGCGCGGTCGTCTCGTGCCCGGCCATCACCAGCGCGAAGATCATCGTGACCATCTCGGGGTCGGACAGGCGGTCGCCGTCCTCGTCCTGGGCCGCGACGAGCGCGGTGACCAGGTCGTCGGCCGGCTCGGCGCGCCGGGCGTCGATGAGCGCGTGGACGTGCGCGATCGCCGCGCGCAGCGCCGCGGGGGTGCGCTCGCGGTCCATCGTGGTGAGCACGTGCCCCCACTCGTGCCACTGCGCGCGCTCCGGTTCGGGCACCCCGACGAGCTCGCAGATCACCGTGATCGGCAGCGGGTAGGCCAGTGCCTCCACCAGGTCGACGGGCGTGCCGCCGGCCCCGGCCGCCGCGATCTCGTCGAGCAGGGCGGCGGTGATCTGCTCCACCCGCGGGCGCAGTCCCTGCACCCGCTTCACGGTGAACGCCCGCGAGACGAGCTTGCGCAGCCGGGTGTGCTCGGCGCCGTCGGTGGTGAGGATGGTGCGCAGCAGGTAGGCGGCGACGTCGTCGGGCACCCCCATCTGCGCCATGATCTGCTCGCGGGTGTCCGGGCCGCCGGCGAGCGCCGGGTCGGTCACGAACCGCGGGTCGGTCAGGACGGTGCGGACGTCGTCGTAGCGGGTGACGAGCACGGCGGGCGGGCTGCCCAGCATCGTCACGGTGGTGGTGGGCGCCTGCTCGCGCATCCGCCCGTAGGCGGTGTACGGGTCGGCGGTGACGGCCGGGTCCATCAGGTCCACGGCACTCGGTGCGGCCATCTCGGGACTCCTCTCCTCGCACGTCCGGATCAGCGGACGCGACGTCTCCACTCGTCGTCGATGTGGGCGACCAGCGGCCGGTACAGCGCGGCGACCTCCCCCGCGACGTCCGCGGCGCGGGACGCGGGGGCGGGCCCGGCGAGCTGCCGGGCCAGGCCGTGCTCGATCAGTGCGGCGGTGCGCGCCGGGCCGGCCGGGGCGAACGCGCTCCCGGTGCCCTCGGCGAGGAAGTACCCCCAGGTCACCGCGCCCCAGGCGTGGATCTGCTCGTCGGCGGCGATGTCGTCGTCGACCAGGCGGGCCGCGCGCAGCAGCCGGAAGTGCTCGCGCACCACGGCGTCGCGGCGGCGCCCGAGCTCCCCGAGGGTCCCCGCGGCCTCGTGCGCGAGCCGGCCGAGCACCTCGGTGTCGCCGAGGTAGAGCACCCGGGCGACCTCGTCGGCGCGCAGCCGCTCGTAGAGCACGCGCGACATCCCCCAGGGCAGGGCGACGACGGGCTCGGCGAGCATCCGGTCGGCCAGCTCGGCGAACAGCCGCCGCTGCGACCGCAGCAGCACGGTGAGGAACAGCGCGTCTTTGCTGCGGACGTGCAGGTAGACGGTGCCCTTCCCGACGCCGGCGCGGCGCGCGACGTCCTCCACCGTGACCCGCCGGTAGCCCTGGCGGACCAGCAGCTCGGCCGCCGCGTCGAGCACCCGTTCCATCCGCGCCAGGTCCGCCCCGTCCCCGGCCGGCACCGCTGCCGTCACGCCGCCTCCCGCCGTCGTGACCAGATCTACGAATTCGGTCATGCGGTCAGGCTAGCCCCGCAGGGTCTCGGCGTCGAGGGTTTTCCGGGCTACCGTCGACCCATGCCCGACTACGAGCACCTGCTGGTCAAGCAGGACGGCGACACGGTCCGGATCACGATGAACCGTCCGCAGCGGCGCAACTCCCTGACCGAGGGGCACCTGCGCGAGCTGCTGGACGCCTTCGAGAGCGCCGGGCGCAGCGACGCGACGGGGATCGTGCTGGCCGGGGAGGGCAAGGCGTTCTCCTCCGGGCACGACTTCGGCGACGTCGCCGGACGCGACCTGGCCGGTGTGCGCTCGCTGCTGCGGCTGTGCACCACGGTCATGCGCACCGTGCAGGAGGTGCCGCAGGTGGTGATCGCCCGGGTGCACGCGACGGCGTGGGCGGCCGGCTGCCAGCTCGTCGCGTCCTGCGACCTCGCCGTCGCCGCGCGGTCGGCGACGTTCGCGCTGCCCGGCGGCAAGGGCGGCTGGTTCTGCCACACCCCCGCCGTCCCGGTCGCGCGGGCGATCGGCCGCAAGCGGCTCATGGAGCTGACCCTGACCGGGGACCCGATCGACGCCGAGACCGCCGCCGAGTGGGGCCTGGTCAATCACGCCGTCGCCGACGAGGAGCTCGACGCCCGCGTCGACGACCTGCTCGCCCGCGCGACCCGCGGGAGCCGGCTCTCCAAGGCCGTGGGCAAGCAGACCCTCTACGCCCAGCTCGACCGCCCGGAGGCCGACGCCTACGCCGTCGCCACCGAGGTCATGGCGTCGATGTCGCAGTCCCGCGGGGCCCGCGAGGGCATGGCGTCGTTCCTGGAGAAGCGGGCCCCGGAGTGGACCGACTGATCGGCCACCTAGGCTCGCGAGGACCATGCCGCCCTCCGTGTCACCCCGGCTGAGCCGGCGCCGCCTGCTCGGCTCGGCCGTCGCGCTCGGCGGGAGCGCGCTCGCCGGGTCGCTGCTCACCGGCTGCGGGGGGCCGTCGGACCCGCTGGCGCGGCTGCGCGACGGCGGCGACGTCGTGGTCGGGCTCTCCGGCGAGCGTCCGTTCGGCTACACCGACGGGTCCGGGCGGGCCACCGGCGAGAGCCCCGAGGTCGCCCGCGCCGTGGTCCTCGCCCTGGGCGGCAGCGGCCTGACCGCCGTGCAGACCCGGTTCGACCAGCTGGTCCCCGGGCTGCTCGACGGCCGCTTCGACGTCATCGCCGTCGGCCTGACCGTCACCCCGCTGCGCTGCCAGCAGGTCGCGTTCTCCCGGCCCGACTTCGTCGCCCCGACCGCGCTCGTCGTGCCCGACGGCAACCCGCTCGGCGTCGCGACGCTGGCCGGTGTCCGCCGGGCCGGCGCCACGCTCGCCGTGCTCGACGGCAGCGCCGAGCAGGAGTACGCGCTGGCCGCGGGGGTGCCGGCCGGGCGGATCGTGCCGGTCGACTCGCAGGGCGCGCTGGTGCGCGGCGTCGCGAACGGCACGGCCCAGGTCGGTGCGCTCACCCGGATCTCGCTGGCCGACGAGGTCCGCCGCAACGCCGGGATCGGGCTGACCGTCACCCCCGGGTTCGCCCCCGAGATCGACGGCCGCCCGGTCGTCGGGGCCGGGGCGTTCGCCTTCCGGCCGGCGGACGGGGCGTTCCGCGAGGAGTTCGACCGCGGGCTGGGCGCGCTGCAGGAGTCGGGACGCTGGCTGGAGCTCGCCGCCCCGTTCGGCTTCACCGCGGAGAACCTGCCGCCCCGCGACCTCACCGTCGACGAGATCTGCGCACGGACCCCCGAGTCCTGACCCGCACCGCGGCGCGCGGGGTGCGAGGATCCGCGCATGGCGCTGCGCATCGCGGGGATCGACCTCCCCGGACCGTCCGACCTGCTCTCCGGTGCGGCCACGGTGGTCGACCGGACCGGGGAGCTCGCCGGGACGGTCGTCGCGCTGCCCGCGCGGGCCGGCGACCTGCTCGAGGAGGTCGGCTCCCTGGTCGGGCGGATCGGCACCATCGCGACGCGGGCCGAGCGGCTGCTCGACCGGGTCGACGGCGTCGTCGACCGGGCCGAGGGCCTGATCGGGACCGTCGAGGACGTCGCCGGGCAGGCGACCGAGGTCGTCGGGCGGGTCCGGCCGGTCGCCGAGCAGGCCGAGGCACTCGTCGCGCAGGTCACCGGCGTCGCCGGGAACGCCGAGGAGCTGGTCTCGCGGGTCACCGGCGTCGCCGGGGACGCGGAGGACCTCGTCGCCCGGGTCACCGGCGTCGCCGACGACGCCGACACCCTCGTCCGCAAGGTCACCACCGTCTCCGAGCAGGCCGACGGACTGGTCCGGCGCGTCACCACCGTCTCCGACGAGGCGGGCGAGCTGGTCCGCCGGGTCACCACCGTCTCGGAGGAGGCGGGCGAGCTCGTCCGGCGCGTCACGACGGTCTCGCGCAACGCCGAGGGCATCGTCGAGCAGGTCTCGGTCGTCACCGGCGACGCGAGCGGGCTGCTCGCGCGGGTGGACACCGTGACCGGCGAGGCGGGCGGGCTGATCCGCACCGTCGCCGAGGTCAGCGGGCGCGCCGGGGACCTCATCGGGCAGGTCGAGACGGTCACGACCGACGCGACCGGCGTCGTCACCGCGGCACGCACGGTCTCCGAGCGGGCCGGCGAGGTCGTCGAGCAGGCCGCCGGGGCCAGCGCGCAGGCCGGCGAGCTGCTGGACCTCTACGGCCCGCTGGCCCGGCAGGCGGCACCGCTGGCGCGGCGCTTCGTCGAGGAGCTGTCCGAGGACGAGGTGCGCGCGGCGATCCGGCTGGTCGACCAGCTGCCGGTGTTCACCCAGCACATGGAGGACGACATCATGCCGATCCTCGAGACCCTCGACCGTGTCGGACCGGACGTGCACGAGCTGCTGGACGTGCTGAAGGAAGTCCGGCAGGCCATCGTCGGGATCCCGGGGTTCCGGCTGCTGAGCCGCCGGGGCAGTGAGAAGGACGACGGCTGAGGCCGGACCACCCCCGCGGGCTCAGCCCAGGCCCTGCGCCGCCCGGATCAGCTCCACGATCTCGCCCATCATCTCGGTCAGCCGGAAGTTCTTCGGCGTGAACACCGCCGCGACCCCGCCCTCGCGCAGCCGCTTCTCGTCCTCGGGCGGGATGATCCCGCCGACGACGACCGGGACGTCGCCCGCGCCGGCCTCGGCCAGCCCGCGCACGACCGCGGGGACGACCTCGAGGTGCGAACCGGAGAGCACCGACAGCCCGACGGCGTGCACGCCCTCCTGCACCGCGGCCGCGACGATCTGCGACGGCGTGAGCCGGATGCCCTGGTAGACGACCTCGAAGCCGACGTCGCGGGCCCGGACGGCGACCTGCTCGGCGCCGTTGGAGTGCCCGTCGAGCCCCGGCTTGCCGACGAGCAGCCGCAACCGCTGGCCGAGCTCGTCGCCGGTGGCACGGACCCGGTCACGGACCTCGGCGATCTCGGTGGCGCCCTCGCCGGACGTGCTCGCCCCGGACACCCCGGTCGGGGCCCGGAACTCGCCGAACACCTCGCGCAGCGCGCCGGACCACTCGCCGGTGGTGACGCCGGCCTTGGCGCAGTCGATCGAGACCTGCATCAGGTTCTGCTCGGTCTTCGCCGCGTCGCGCAGCGCGCGCAGCGCCTCGTCGACGACCGCCTGGTCGCGGGCCGACCGCCACTCGCGGATCGCCGCGACCGCGGACCGCTCGGTCTCCGGGTCGACGGTGAAGATCGCGTCGGCGCCCTCGGCCTGCAGCGGGCTCGGCTCGGTCGTGTCGAACTTGTTGACCCCGACCACGACCTCCTCGCCGGACTCCAGCCGGCGACGGCGGGCGGCCAGGGAGTTGACCAGCTCGCCCTTCATGTAGCCGGACTCGACGGCCGCCACGGCGCCGCCCATCTCCTGCACCCGGTCGATCTCGGCGCGCGCGCCGTCGACGAGCTCGGCGACCTTGGCCTCGACGACGCGGGAGCCGTCGAAGATGTCCTCGTACTCCAGCAGGTCGGTCTCGTAGGCCAGGACCTGCTGCATCCGCAGGGCCCACTGCTGGTCCCACGGGCGCGGCAGGCCGAGCGCCTCGTTCCAGGCGGGCAGCTGGACCGCTCTGGCCCGGGCGTCCTTGGACAGGGTGACGGCGAGCATCTCCAGCACGATGCGCTGGACGTTGTTCTCCGGCTGGGCCTCGGTCAGCCCGAGCGAGTTGACCTGCACGCCGTAGCGCAGGCGGCGCTGCTTGGGGTTCTCGACGCCGTAGCGCTCGCGGGTGATCTCGTCCCAGAGCCGGCCCAGCGCGCGGAGCTTGCACATCTCCTCGACGAACCGGATGCCGGCGTTGACGAAGAACGAGATGCGCCCGACGACGTCGCCGAACTTCTCCGGCGGCACCTGCCCGGAGTCGCGCACGGAGTCCAGGACGGCGATCGCGGTCGACAGCGCGTAGGCCAGCTCCTGCGTCGGCGTCGCCCCGGCCTCCTGCAGGTGGTAGCTGCAGATGTTGATCGGGTTCCACTTCGGGATCTCCGACACCGACCAGGCGACCATGTCGGTGATCAGCCGCAGGCTCGGCCCGGGCGGGAAGACGTAGGTCCCCCGCGACAGGTACTCCTTGACGATGTCGTTCTGCGTGGTCCCGGCGAGCTTCGCGCGGACCTCGGCGTAGTCGAGGCCCTGCTGCTCGGCCTGCTCCTCGGCGACGGCGACGTAGAGCGCGAGCAGCCACATCGCGGGCGCGTTGATCGTCATCGAGGTGTTGGCCTCGGCGACCGGGATGCCGTCGAACAGGGCGCGCATGTCACCGATGTGGCTGACCGGGACGCCGACCTTGCCGACCTCGCCCGCGGCGAGCTCGTCGTCGGGGTCGTAGCCGGTCTGGGTGGGCAGGTCGAAGGCGACCGAGAGCCCGGTCTGGCCCTTGGCCAGGTTGCGGCGGTAGAGCTCGTTCGTCTTCTCCGCCGACGAGTGACCGGCGTAGGTGCGGATCACCCAGGGACGGTCACGCTCACGATCGGTGGGGTACGGCACCGGAACCTCCGTGTCGTCGCGGGAGCACAGTCGGCACTGCCTGTGATTCGGATGGAGACTACTCGCCAGTAGCTCCCGGCGGGCGCGGAGTCGTCCCTCGTCACAGTCCTCGTGTTCGGAAAAGTACGCGAACCGCACGGGAAACCGAGCGCTGGATCGGTTCACCGCCCCACCCCTCGGACAGGGCGCGCCGGCCCCACGGGTGCGACGATCGCGCGATGGAGCTCGACCTGGTCCCGCGGCTCGGCGCGGTCCTCGGGGTCGCGATCACGCTGGCCGTGCTCGCGCTGCTGCTGCGCTGGACCTACGGCCACCAGAAGAACGTCACGCTGCCCACCGACGACCCGGACGACCCGGTCGCGACCGGGCTGCTGACCGAGGTGTCACGGGTGCCCGGCCCGGACGCGGCACGGGTGCTGCGCGAGCGGCTGCGCGCCGAGGGCATCCGGGCGACGACCGCGCGCGCCGACGGCGGCGGCTGGGCCCTGCTCGTGTTCCCCGGTGACGTGAAGGACGCGAAGGTCGTGCTCAGCCGCCGGTCGCTGGACTGACGCCTCAGGTCACCCGGTGGTAGCGGGCGTCGAGGAAGCAGAACACGCCGTAGCAGGCGATCCCGACACCCACCGCGACCAGCAGGAACACCCCGAACGGCTGCTCGCGCAGCGTCTTGAGCGCGGAGTCCAGCCCGTTCGCGCGCTGCGGGTCGAAGGTCAGTGCCGCGACCCCGAGCAGGATCCCGAGCACCCCGATCGCGACGCCCTTCGCGATGAACCCGACCTGGCCGGTGCGCGCGTTGATCCGGCGCAGCCGGGAGTCGGCGCCGGAGAGGTCCTGGTCCTCGGTGAACTTCTTCTGCCAGCCCGACCAGGCCATGACACCGCCGCCGACCAGCACGCCGAGCCCGACCAGGACCGTGAGGACCTGGCCGCCGGGCAGCCCGAGCAGGCCGGCCGTGGCCCGGCCGCCGCCGCCCGAGGAGGCCCGCCCGCTCAGCGCCGTCGTGGCCGCCGCGACGGCGAGCGCGGCGTAGACGACCGCCTGCCCGGCGGACACCACCCGCTTCGTGAGCTGCGTCGTGCGGTCGCCGACGTAGCCGAAGCCCCAGATCGCCGACACCGTGCGCCACAGGACCACCGCGGCGAACCCGACCACCAGCACCCACAGGAACACCCGGCCCGTGGGCTCGGCGGCGATCGCGCCGAGCGCGCCGTTCTGGTCGGCCTGCCCGCCGGAGCCCAGCGCGACCTGCACCGCGAGCCAGCCGATCAGCAGGTGCAGGACGCCGTTCGCGGCGATCCCGACCCGGGCGGCCACCCGCACCGGCGTCGAGTGCGCGACGTCGCGGGCCCCGCGGCCGGCCCTGCGACCGGCCCGGGACACGTCGGTGGAGTCGGGGGTGCGGACCATGACCGGCCTCCTCGTCGGGTGGACGAGAAGGGTCGCACGACCGGGTGACGGCCGCAGCGTCTACCGCTCGGGCTCGCCGGCCACCCGTCGTACGTCGGCGCCGAGCGCGGAGAGGTTCTCCACGAAGCGCGGGTAGCCGCGGTCGATGTGCGCGACGTCCCACACCTCGGTGGTGCCCTGCGCGCACAGCCCGGCCAGCACCAGCCCCGCACCGGCGCGGATGTCGCTGGCCCACACCGGCGCGCTGGACAGCTCCGGACGCCCCCGCACGACGGCGTGGTGGCCGTCGGTCCGGGCGTCCGCGCCGAGCCGCACCATCTCGTCGACGAAGCGGAAGCGGGCCTCGAACACGTTCTCGGTGATCATCGAGGTGCCCTCGGCGACGGCCGAGAGCGCGATCGCCATCGGCTGCAGGTCGGTGGCGAAGCCCGGGTAGGGCAGAGTCACGAAGTCCACGGCCGCCGGCCGCTGCGGCATCGCGACCGAGAACTCCTGCTCGCCGGTGGAGATCTCGGCGCCGGCGCTGCGCAGCTTGTCCAGCACCAGGTCGATGTGGTGCGGGTCGACGCCGCGCACCGTCACCTCGCCCCGGGTCATCGCGGCGGCGAACGCCCAGGTCGCCCCGACGATCCGGTCCCCGATGACGCGGTGGGTGGTGGGCTGCAGCCCGCTGACGCCGTGCACGGTCAGCGTCGAGCTGCCGACGCCCTCCAGCTTCGCGCCCATCTGCTGCAGCATCACGCAGAGGTCGACGATCTCCGGCTCGCGCGCGGCGTTGTCGATGACCGTCGTGCCCTCGGCCAGCACCGCGGCCATCAGGATGTTCTCGGTCGCCCCGACGCTGGGGAAGTCCAGCCAGATCTGCGCGCCGTGCAGGTCCCCCGCACTCGCCGTGACGCTGCCGTGCACGATGTCGGTCGTCGCACCCAGCTTGCGCAGCCCGTTCTGGTGCATGTCCAGCGGGCGCGAGCCGATGGCGTCGCCGCCGGGCAGCGGGACGACCGCGCGGCGGCAGCGCGCCACCAGCGGGCCCAGCACGCACACCGAGGCACGTAGCTTGGACACCGAGCGGTAGTCCGCCTCCGCACCCGGATCCGCGGGGACGTCGATGTGCACGGTCGACCCCTCGATCGCGACCGTGCACCCCAGGCTGCGCAGGACGTCGGCCATCAGCGGCACGTCCAGGATCTCCGGGCAGTTCTCCAGCGTCGTGCGGCCCTCGGCCAGCAGCGCCGCCGCCATCAGCTTGAGCACGCTGTTCTTCGCCCCGACGACGTCGACCGACCCGCTCAGACGGGCGCCGCCACGGACCGCGAAATGCTCCACCACGCCGGGAACGGTAACGGGACCGTCACCGGCGGGGCTCCGCACCCCGGGCGTCGCGGACCGGGTTGCGCCGTCCGGCGCACGGTCGGCCCTGGTCGCCGCGTACGCGTCCGCATAGCCTGTCGGAGTGGCGGTGCACCTGACGCGGATCTACACCAAGACCGGCGACGACGGGACGACGGCGCTCGGCGACTTCAGCCGGGTCGCCAAGACCGACCCCCGGCTGGCGGCCTACGCCGACACCGACGAGGCGAACGCCGCGATCGGCGTCGCGGTCACCGTCGGCGGCCTGGAGGAGCGGGTGGTCGACCCGCTGCGGCAGATCCAGAACGACCTGTTCGACGTCGGCGCCGACCTGTGCGCGCCGATCGTGCCGGACCCGGAGTACCCGCCGCTGCGGGTGACCGAGGGCTACGTGTCGCGCCTGGAGGGCTGGTGCGACGCCTTCAACCCCGAGCTGCCGAAGCTGAACTCGTTCATCCTGCCCGGCGGCACCCCGGGGGCGGCGTACCTGCACGTCGCCCGGACCGTCACCCGCCGCGCCGAGCGGTCGGTGTGGGCGCTGCTGGAGGCCGATCCGGAGCGGACCAACCCGCTGACCGCGCAGTACCTGAACCGGCTCTCGGACCTGCTGTTCATCCTCGGCCGGGTCGCCAACCCCGACGGCGACGTCCTCTGGCAGCCGGGCGGCCCGCACGGCGCCCCCGGCGCGGACTGACCCGGCACCCTCCCCCGGCCTGCTCCCAGGGGCACTCTCGTGGCTCAGAGCGCTACGAAGGTGCCACTCGGAGCACGCCCCGGGGCGGTGGGACGGGGACGGCGCGGGTTCAGGAGGCTTCGCGGTAGCCGTGGCCCTGTCCCGGCGGGGTGGACTCCAGCCAGGCCAGGAAACCGGTCCGGACGTCGCCCGACATGGCGAGCTCGACGTCGATCCTGCGGCCGCCGGCGTCGCGGCCGCGGCAGCGCAGCACCTCGATCGCCGTCGGGATCGCGAACTCCTCCGACCGGTGCGGCGGGCGCCGGTCGACGATCTCCAGCTCGGCGCGGTCGATCACCACGGTCGGACCGACGCGGAAGCTCGTCAGCCGGTACCAGGCGAAGCGCTCACCCTCGTAGCGGCCGACCCCGAAGTGCCAGTCCGTGACAGCGAAACGGCGGCGCAGACACAGGTCCACACCGCCGCCACGCATCAGTCGCACCCGCCGTACGGCGAGCCAGACCAGGGGGACGACCAGGCACAGCAGCAGAACTCCGACGATCGCCGCGATGAGCTCCACTGCCGTGCCCGGTCCCCGTCGCTAGTTCGCCTCGGCCGCCCGGAGGCGGGCCTCGGCCCGGGCCAGCGCGGCCCTGCCCTCGTCGGTGGAGGAGTCGGCGCCCTCACGGGCCCGGCGGGCCCGCTCGACGTCGATCTCGTCGGCCTGCTCGGCGAACTCGGCCAGGATCGACACGCGTTCGGCCGACACCGACAGGAACCCGCCGTGCACCGCGATGGTGCGCTTCGAGCCGTCGGTGGAGTCGATGCGGACGACCCCGGCCTCCTCCAGCTGGGCCAGCATCGGCTGGTGGCCGGGCAGGATGCCGACCTCGCCGACCGTGGTCCGGGCGAGCACGAAACGCGCGTCGCCCGACCACAGCCGGCGCTCCACGGAGACCAGCTCCACGGTCATCTCAGCCGGCATCGTGTCAGCCTTCCAGCTTCTTGCGGTTCTTCTCCAGGTCGTCGAGACCGCCGCAGAGGAAGAACGCCTGCTCCGGGACGTCGTCGAACTCGCCCTTGGCGATCTTGTCGAACGCCTCGATGGTCTCCTTGAGGGGGACCGTCGAGCCCGGCTGGCCGGTGAACTGCTCGGCGACCAGCAGGTTCTGCGACAGGAAGCGCTCGATGCGGCGCGCCCGGCCGACGAGCTGCTTGTCCTCCTCGGACAGCTCGTCGATGCCGAGGATGGCGATGATGTCCTGCAGGTCGTTGTACTTCTGCAGGATCCGCTTGACCTCGTTGGCGACGCGGAAGTGCTCGTCACCGACGTACTGCGGGTCCAGGATCCGCGAGGTCGAGGTCAGCGGGTCCACCGCCGGGTAGATCCCCTTCTGGGAGATCGGCCGGGAGAGCTCGGTGGTGGCGTCGAGGTGCGCGAAGGTCGTCGCCGGAGCCGGGTCGGTGTAGTCGTCCGCGGGGACGTAGATCGCCTGCATCGAGGTGATCGACCGGCCGCGGGTCGAGGTGATCCGCTCCTGCAGCTCGCCCATCTCGTCAGCCAGGGTGGGCTGGTAGCCCACCGCGGACGGCATGCGACCGAGGAGGGTGGAGACCTCCTGGCCGGCCTGGGTGAACCGGAAGATGTTGTCGATGAAGAGCAGCACGTCCTGCTCCTGCACGTCGCGGAAGTACTCCGCCATCGTCAGCGCGGAGAGCGCGACGCGCATACGGGTGCCCGGCGGCTCGTCCATCTGACCGAACACCAGGGCGGTGTTCTTCATGACGCCCGACTCGGTCATCTCCGTGATGAGGTCGTTGCCCTCACGGGTGCGCTCGCCGACACCGGCGAACACCGAGGTGCCACCGAAGTTCTGCGCGACGCGCTGGATCATCTCCTGGATCAGCACGGTCTTGCCGACACCGGCACCACCGAACAGACCGATCTTGCCGCCGACCACGTACGGGGTCATCAGGTCGAGGACCTTGATGCCGGTCTCCAGCATCTCGGTCTTGCCCTCGAGCTGGTCGAACCGCGGGGCCTTCTGGTGGATCGACCGGAGGTCACCGGTGAACTGGACGTTCGGGTCGTCCAGGCAGTCGCCGAGCGCGTTGAACACGTGCCCCTTGACCTGGTCACCGACCGGGACGGAGATCGGCCGGCCGAGGTCGGTGACCTCCTGGCCGCGCACCACGCCGTCGGTCGGCTGCATCGAGATGGCCCGGACCAGGTTGTCACCCAGGTGCGTGGCGATCTCGAGGGTCAGCTTGCGCTTGTCCCCGGAGAGGTCGACCTCGAGGGTCAGCGCGTTGAGCAGGTCGGGGACCTGGTCACGCGGGAACTCGACGTCGACGACCGGGCCGGTCACCTGGACGACGCGCCCGGTGATCGGACCGGCCGAGGTCTCGGCGGTCGTGGTCATCAGCTCTCACTTCCTGCGCTGGCGAGAGCGTCGACACCACCGACGATCTCGCTGATCTCCTGGGTGATCTGTGCCTGGCGAGCCTGGTTGGCCTCGAGGGTCAGGCTACGGATCAGTTCGTTCGCGTTGTCGGTCGCGGCCTTCATGGCCCGCTGCCGGTTCGCCGACTCCGACGCCGCCGACTCCAGCAGGGCCGCGTAGAGGCGGGCCCCGATGTACTTCGGCAGCAGCGCGTCGAACAGCGTGTCCGGGTCCGGTTCGAACTCGTACAGCGACTGCAGTCCCTTGCGCTCGGGGTGCTCGGACTGGCTCTGCGCGGTGTCCGCATCGGCGTCGATCTCGTCGACCGGCTTCGCGGAGGCCGGGTCGGCCGCGTACTCGACCTCGAGCGGAGCCATCCGCCGGGCCTGCGGGACCTGGGTGATCATGTTCTTGAAGCTGGTGTAGACGAGGTGCAGCTCGTCCACGCCCCGGACGCCGTCGGCGTTGTCCTCGTGGTCGTCCTCACCGGCCATGAACGCGTCGACCAGCGTCTTCGCCGCCTCGGCCGCGTGCTCGTAGCCGGGCTGCTCGGAGAAACCGGTCCACGACTGCTCGATGTCGCGGTTGCGGAACCGGTAGTACGAGACGCCCTTGCGCCCGATCACGTAGAGGACCGGCTCCTTGCCCTGCTCGCGCAGGAGCGACTGGAGCTGCTCGGCCTCCTTCAGCACGTTGGCGTTGTAGCCGCCGCACTGGCCGCGGTCACTGGTCACGACCAGGACCGCGGCACGCTTGGGCTCCTCCCGCTCGACGAGCAGCGGGTGGTCCAGCGCCGAGTTCGACGCGAGCTCGGACAGCGTGCTCGTCATGAGCTCGGCGTACGGACGCGCCTCGTCCACCCGCGCCCGGGCCTTCGCGATCCGTGAGGTCGCGATCAGCTCCTGGGAGCGGGTGATCTTCTTGATGGACTGCGTCGACCGGATACGCCGGCGCAGCACCCGGATCTGTGCCGCCATCGGGTATCAGCCTCAGTTCTTCTTGACCGTGACGGTCTCCTGCTCGACGTCGTCCTCGTCGAGGGCCTTCTCGGCCTTCTCCTTGGGGACGACCGAGGAACCGTCGGAGGCGGTGAACTCGTTGCGCTTGAACTCGTCGACGGCCTTGGTCAGCGTCTCGACCGCGTCGTCGGAGAGCTTGCCGGTGTCGCTGATCTCGTTCAGCGGGCCCGAGGCGTGCCGGCGGGAGTACTCGCGGAACTCCGCCTCGAAGCGCTGCACGTCGGCGACGGGCACCGAGTCGAGCTTGCCCGAGGTGCCCAGCCAGATCGAGACGACCTGGTCCTGCACCGAGACCGGCGCGTACTGCGCCTGCTTGAGCAGCTCGACCAGGCGCTCACCGCGGCCCAGGGCGGCGGCGGACGCGGCGTCGAGGTCGGAACCGAAGGCGGCGAACGCCTCCAGCTCGCGGTACTGCGACAGGTCCAGACGCAGCGAGCCGGACACCGTCTTCATGGCCTTGATCTGCGCCGAGCCACCGACCCGGGAGACCGAGATACCGACGTTGATCGCCGGCCGGACACCCTGGTTGAACAGGTCGGACTCGAGGAAGACCTGGCCGTCGGTGATCGAGATGACGTTGGTCGGGATGTAGGCCGACACGTCGTTCGCCTTGGTCTCGATGATCGGCAGGCCGGTCATCGAACCCGCGCCCAGCTCGTCGGAGAGCTTCGCGCAGCGCTCGAGCAGCCGCGAGTGCAGGTAGAAGACGTCGCCCGGGTAAGCCTCGCGGCCCGGCGGGCGGCGCAGCAGCAGCGAGATCGCGCGGTAGGCCTCGGCCTGCTTCGACAGGTCGTCGAACACGATCAGGACGTGCTTGCCCTGGTACATCCAGTGCTGGCCGATGGCCGAGCCGGTGTAGGGGGCGAGCCACTTGAAGCCGGCCGGGTCGGACGCCGGGGCGGCGACGATCGTCGTGTACTCCAGCGCGCCGGCGTCCTCGAGGGACTGCCGCACACCGGCGATCGTCGAGCCCTTCTGGCCGATCGCGACGTAGATGCAGCGGACCTGCTTCGTCGGGTCGCCGGACTCCCAGTTCTCCTTCTGGTTGATGATCGTGTCGACGCAGACCGCGGTCTTGCCGGTCTTGCGGTCGCCGATCACCAGCTGGCGCTGGCCGCGCCCGATGGGGGTCATGGCGTCGATCGCCTTGATGCCGGTCTGCAGCGGCTCGCTCACCGACTGGCGGTCCATCACGCCGGCGGCCTGCAGCTCGAGCACGCGGCGGGCGTCGGACTCGATGTCGCCGAGGCCGTCGATCGGGTTGCCCAGCGGGTCGACGACCCGGCCCAGGTACCCCTCGCCGACCGGCACGGAGAGGACCTCGCCGGTGCGGGTGACCTGCTGGCCCTCCTCGAGGCCGGTGTAGTCGCCCAGGACGACGGCACCGATCTCGTTCTGCTCGAGGTTCAGGGCGACGCCACGGACGCCGCCCTCGAACTCGAGCAGCTCGTTGGTCATGGCCGAGGGCAGTCCCTCGACGTGGGCGATGCCGTCACCGGTGTCGGCGACGGTCCCGACCTCACGGCGGGACGTGCCGGTCTCCAGCGACGAGACGTAGCTGGAGATCGCACTCCGGATCTCCTCGGAGGAGATCGTCAGCTCTGTCATGGCTGCGTCGTTCCTTCTCTCGAACGGGGTCCTCGGACGTGCCACCGGCGACCGGCGGCCTCACCGAAGCAGGTCAGCTGGGCAGGGATCGGCGAGCCGCGGCGAGTCGGCCCGCCACGCTGCCGTCGATGACCTCGCCGCCGACCTGCACGACCAGGCCTCCGAGGAGGCTCCGGTCGAGCTCGACCTGCAGGGAGATCGTGCGGCCGTACATACGGCCCAGGGTCTCGGCGAGCGTGGTCTCCTGCTCGGAGGTGAGCTCGACGGGTGTGCGGACCTTCGCGACCGAGCGGTCCCGGCGGGCCGCCGCGAGCTCGGCGAGCTCCTCGGCGACGACGTCGAGGTGCCGGCTGCGGGGCATCCGGACCGCTTCACGCAGCAGCGTGGCCGTGACCGGGTAGACCTTGTCACCGAGCACCGAGTCCAGGAGCTGGACGCGGCCCTCGGCCGGTCGTGCGGTGTCACCGAGCAGGGAGGCCAGCTCGGGCTCACGGGCGACGATGCGGCCGAAGCGGAACAGCTGGTCCTCGACCTCGTCGAGGGAGCCGTTGCGGTCCGCGATGGCGATGGCGGTGCGGCGGGCGAGGCCCTCCGCACCGGTCACGATGTCGCGCGGGCTCGACCAGCGCTTGCGGGCGAGCTCGGAGACGAGCTCCACCGTCGCCGGCGCGAGCTGGGACCCGAACAGGCGCCGGACCAGGTCCGCGCGGGCGTCCTCCGGGGAGGACGCGTCGGCGAGCAGGCGCCGCACCGAACGCTCGGCGTCCAGGAACCGGGCCACCGCGAACAGCTCGTCCGCGGTCGTGGTCAGGTCCCGGGCCGACGCGCCGTCGGTCCAGGAGTCCAGCCGCTCGGTCAGCGCCGCGAGCGACTCGCGGCTGGCGGGCTGCAGGACGACCGCCATCAGTTCGCCCCGCTCCGCTGCGGTGCGCTCTGGTCGAGCTCGCCCAGGAACGAGTCGATCGTCGCGGACCGGCGCGAGTCGTCGGCCAGCTGCTCGCGCAGCAGACGCTCGGCCAGCTGCACCGACAGGCCGCCGACCTCGTTGCGCAGAGCACGCTGGGCGGCGTCGCGCGACGCGGCCACCTGCTCCTCGCCACGGGCCTTGATGCGCGCGGCCTCGGCCTCGGCCTCCTCGCGGAGCTCGGCCTTGATCTGCTGGCCCTCGGCGCGGGCGTCGTCGCGGATGCGCGCGGCCTCGGCCCGGAGGCCGGCCAGCTGCTCCTCGTACTCCTTCTTCAGCCGGTCCGCCTGCTCCTGGGTCTCCTGAGCACGCTTGAGGCCGCCCTCGATCGCGTCGGTGCGCTCCTCGTACAGCGCCTCGAAGCGGGGCACCGCGAACTTCCAGAGCACGAAGAGCAGGATCGCGAATGCGACGACCCCGAGGACGAGCTCGTCCCCGTGCGGGAGAATCGGAAGCGGCTGCTCGGCGGCGAGAATCAGTTCCACCGTGTGTCCTTCCCTGACATGGCCGCCGGTACCGGGACCGGCATGAGGGTGATCGGCCGGCTCTTACTGCGCGATGAAGAAGAGCACCAGGCCGATCAGCATGACCAGCTCGGCGAGGACGAAGGTGGTCCAGCCGATACCCATCAGCTGGCCACGGGCCTCCGGCTGGCGGGCGGTGCCGCTGATGACGGCCGACCAGATCAGGCCGACGCCGATGCCGGCGCCGATGGCCGAGGCGCCGAACCCGATGGCCGCGAGGCCCGGGTTGATGTTGGCGGCTTCCTGGGCCAGAACCTGGGTGACGTTCACTTCGGATTTCCTTCCGTCGGGTCCGCGGGGTGCGGGTCGTTCGGTGGGTCGGGCCGGACGAGCCGGCGGATCGAGCACGGTGCCGTCGGCACCGGGGGTCTCAGTGGTCCTCGGAGATCGCCGCGCCGATGAACACGGCGGCGAGCAGCGCGAAGACGTAGGCCTGGATGACCTGGACGAGCGCCTCCAGGAACGTGAATGCGATACCGGCGGCGAACACCACCGGCGACGCGATGACGAGCGCGGAGCCGGCGGTCACCAGGAACGCCGCACCCACCGCGGTCAGCGCGAGGATGAGGTGACCGGCGAACATGGCGGCGAACACACGCAGGGCCAGCGAGAGCGGCTGCACGAGGAACTTCTGCAGGATCTCGATGACGATGATCAGCGGCGCGATGAAGACCGGGACGCCCGGCGGCAGCGCGGCGTGCTTGATGTAGCCCGCGAAACCGTGCTTCTTGAACCCGGCGTAGTGGTAGAAGACGTAGACGAACAGCGCCAGGGAGATCGGGAACCCGATGCGCGACAGCGTCGGGAACTGGATCACCGGGATGATCGCGAAGATGTTGTTGACCAGGATGAAGCTGAACAGGCCGAGGATCAGCGGGATGTACCGCTTGAACTCCTCGGACCCGATCTGGTCACGGGCCATCGTGTTGCGCGGGATGTTGTAGAACGACTCGAGGCCGAACTGGAACCTGCTCGGCACGATCGCCATCTTGCGCGTCCCGACGAGGAACACCGTCGCGACGATGATCAGCGACAGGACCGCCAGCACCATCGGCTTGGTGACGCCACCGAAGATCGGCGGGTACTCGAACAGACCTGCGCCGGGCGGAGTGAACTCCTCGGCCGCCAGTACCAACGTGCCCAATGGGGGTCCTTCCGGTGCTCCCGTCCCGCGTCCACGCGAAACGGGGGATCGCCTGCAAGGTGCCTCGTGGCGCGATGCGTTCCGGGCGCCCGGGTCGAAACACCGGAAGTCACCCACATCGCCTACGTGGCGGATGCTATCAGCCGTACTTCTACATCATGTCGGGGGCTCGTACGCACCTCACCAGCGGGTTCGCCCGACGAAACGATCTTCGTGGCCGACCGCGGGCTGCGCCGCGTGATTCACCGTTAACACACCCGGAGGTCGCCGCCCGGCCATCCGGGCGCGGCCCGCGCGGGGGCGCCGGCCGCACTCGGACGGCGGTCCGGGACGGGACGAATCGGACGGCGAGCCGCAGGTCAGGCATCCGGGGACCCCGGATCCGACCCGATGAGGATCTGGAGCTTCTGCCCGGCCCAGGCCTCCGCGGCGACCGTCGCGACGAACACCACCAGCATCGTCACCGCGAGTGACATCCGGTGCAGCCCCGGGAGACCCCCGAGGGTGAACAGGGCGGCCAGCAGGATGATGGCCTTCATCGCGAGGCCGCCGAATGCGGCCAGCATCACAGCGCCCGGCTCGAGACGGGCGGTGCGCAGCATCAACGCCGGCGTCAGCAGGGCGGATCCGGTGGCGAGCAGGCCGCCGAGCAGCCCCGCCCACAGTCCGGGGACGCCCGCGACCACCGCGGCCACCGCCGTGCACAGGACCGTCGCGGCGCCGCCGACCAGGGCGGCGCCGCGGGCCATGGAGCCCGACAGCCGCCGCACGACCTGCGCCTGCCCGAGGGCCGGACCGTCGTACTCCACGGTCCCCCAGCGGTCCCATCGCCACACGGTGCGTCCGCTCCTCCGGCTCGGCGGCCGCCCCACCAGCGGGTACGGCGTCGGCGACCACGGTAACCGGCGGGTCCGGCGGTGTCGTCGGCACCGTCGTCACGGCGCGCGCGACGGTGACCGCGCACACCCGTCCCGACGGTCAGGGCTCGCGCGGTTCCCCCGGGTGAGCCGGGGTCGGGACGGTCGGCTGGTCGGCACCGGCCGCGGGCGGGCGGCCGGTCGGGAGCGGGCCGGCGCCGGGGGGACCGTCCGGACCGGCGGCGGGCGGTGGCCGGGTCCCGGGGGGTGGTCCGGTGCGGGGCCCGCCCGCCACCGGGCGCGGCATGCGCGGCCGCGCGGGCACCGGAGGGCGGCCCCGTCCGGCGGAGACGGCCCCGTCCGGCCGGGCGCCCGCCGGGGTGCCGTTCGCGGGGCTGCCGTTCGCGGGGCTGCCGGGCCCGTGACCGCCGTTCGCGCGGGCGCCGCCGGTACGGGCTCCGTTCGGCGGGGCGGCGGGGTGCCGCACCGGCCCGCTCCCCCGCGTCCCCGCGGCACGGCCGGCCGGACCGCGCTGTCCGGAGGTCGGCCACGGCTCGCGTGGCGGCGCGTCGCGCACGGGCAGGTCGTCGGCGGAGGCGACGACGCCCCCGCTGCCCGACGGCGCACCCGAGGCCGTGACCGGCGGCGGACCCGACGCGGCCGCGGTGCGCATCCGGGACCGGTGCGGCACCGCGGACGCCACGAACGCGACGACCAGTGCCGTCCCGGTCGCGGCCAGCACGAGGCCGGTCTGCGGGATCAGCGCCAGCCCCACGCCGCCGAAGGCGATGACCGCGACCCACAGGTAGACCAGCAGTACCGCGCGGCGGTGGCTGTGCCCGACCTGCAGCAGCCGGTGGTGCAGGTGCATCTTGTCCGGGCTGAACGGGCTGGTGCCGGCGCGGGTGCGGCGCACCACGGCCATGAGCAGGTCGAGCGTCGGGATGAACACGATCCCGACCAGCACGATGATCGGCGAGACCAGCGCGAGCAGGTCCACCGACGAGCGTCCGTCGCCGACCTGGACCCGGCCGGAGGCGGTGGTGATCGCCGCGGACAGCATCACCCCGACCATCATCGAGCCGGTGTCGCCCATGAAGATCCGGGCGGGGTGGAAGTTGTGCGGCAGGAACCCCAGGCAGGCCCCGGCCAGCACGACCGCGATGAGGGCCGGGACGAAGGCGGCCGGGTCGTTGCCGTTCTCGCTGATCAGCCCGATGCAGAAGACCGCCGTCGCCAGGGTCGTGATCATGCCGATGCCCGCGGCGAGCCCGTCGAGGCCGTCGACGAAGTTCATGGCGTTGACCAGGGCCACCGTCAGCAGGACGGTGAGCAGCACCGACTGCCCCTGGCCGAGGGACAGGTAGGAGCCGCTGAGGAACGAGTAGCCGCCGATCGGGATCCAGATCGTCAGCCACTGCACGCCGTAGAGGACGAGCAGCCCGCCCGCGGTCACCTGGGCGGCGAACTTGGTGAGCGCGTCGAGGTCGTAGCGGTCGTCGAGCATGCCGACGCCGACGAGCAGCGCCGTCGCGACCACGACCCCGACGATCTCGGTGCTGGTCTCGAAGTAGGCCAGCCGCAGCGCCGGCAGCTGCAGCGACAGCAGCAGACCGGCGAGCACCCCGCCGAACATGGCCAGGCCGCCCCACCGCGGGGTCGGGGTGACGTGCACGTCCCGTCCCCGCGGCCAGGCGACCGCGCCGACCTTGAGGGCCAGCATCCGCACCGGGCCGGTCAGCAGCAGGGTGACGACGGCCGCGACCAGCCCGACGAGCAGGAGCTCCCGGATCGGGAGTCCGTTCGTGAACTGGTCGTCGGGCACGTCGCGAGCGCCTCTCCGCCTCGGCCGTGGTGCTCAGGTCACCCCCGAGGGTAGGCCGGTGCCTTCGCGACGAGCGCGGTGACCGCCTTCGCGACGTCGGAGAGCTCCGCGTCGCCGGCCGGGGTGTCGTGCTCGGCCTTGACCGCGCGGGCCAGCAGCGCGCCCACCTCGGCCATGTCGGCCTCGGTCATCCCCTGCGTGGTGACGCTCGGCGAGCCGACCCGGATGCCGGACGGCTTCATCGGCGGCGCCGGGTCGTAGGGGATCGCGTTCTTGTTCAGTGTGATGCCGGCGCGGTCGCAGCGGGTCTCGGCCTCCGAGCCGGTGACGCCGATCGGGCGCAGGTCCAGCAGCGCGAGGTGGTTGTCGGTGCCACCGGACACGGCCCGCATCCCCTCCGACTCCAGGCTCTTGGTGAGCGCCTGGGCGTTGGCGATGACCTGGCGGGCGTAGGCCTGGTACTCCGGCTGCGCGGCCTCGCGCATCGCGACGGCCTTCGCGGCGACGGCGTGCATCAGCGGCCCGCCCTGCGAGAACGGGAAGACGGCCTTGTCGATGGCCTTGGCGTGCTCCTCGCGGCAGAGCACCATGCCGCCGCGCGGCCCGCGCAGCACCTTGTGCGTGGTCGCGGTGACGACGTCGGCGTAGGGCACCGGCGACGGGATCGCCTGCCCGGCGACGAGGCCGATGAAGTGCGCGGCGTCGACCATGAGCTTGGCGCCGACCTCGTCGGCGATCTCGCGGAAGACCTTGAAGTCGATCAGGCGCGGGTAGGCGGTCGCACCGGCGATGATGATCTTCGGCTGGTGCTGCTTCGCGAGGTCGCGGACCTGGTCGTAGTCGATGATCTCGGTGTCCTCGCGGACGGTGTAGGAGACCGCGTTGAACCACAGGCCGGAGAAGTTGACCTTGCTGCCGTGCGTGAGGTGGCCGCCCTGCTTGAGGTCCATGGCCAGCACGGTGTCGCCGGGCCTGGCGAACGCGGCGTAGGCGGCGAGGTTCGCGCTCGCACCGGAGTGCGGCTGGAGGTTGGCGTGCTCGGCGCCGAAGAGCTCCTTCGCGCGGGCGTTGCCGATGTTCTCGGCCTCGTCGACGACGGCGCAGCCGCCGTAGTAGCGGCGGCCGGGGTAGCCCTCGGCGTACTTGTTGGACAGCGTCGAGCCGAGCGCCGCCAGCACCGCCGGGCTGGTCAGGTTCTCGCTCGCGATGAGCTGCAGCCCGCCGCGCAGGCGCTCCAGCTCGTCCAGCACGACACCCGCGATCTCGGGATCCTGCTGCTGCAGTGCGGAGAAGTCCGGGCCCCAGAAGGTCTGCTCACTCACGCCGGGACACGCTACCCGCACCCCTCTGCCCAGGCAGCGGCCCTGCTGCGCCGATCACACGACCGGTCAGATCCGGTCGATCTCCTGACCGACGACCTCCTCGACCTGCTCGGCGGTCACCCCGCCCTCGCGCAGCATGCGGGGCCGGTCGCCGGTGAGGTCGACGATCGTCGAGGCGACGGGGTCACCGGACGGGCCGCCGTCGAGGTAGACCTGCACGCTCATCGACAGCTGGGTGATCGCCTCGGTGACCGTGGACGCCGGCGGGTTGCCCGAGGTGTTGGCACTGGAGACGGCCATCGGGCCGACCTCGCGCAGCAGCTCCAGGGCGACCGGGTGCAGCGGCATGCGCAGCATCACCGTCCCGCGGGTGCTGCCCAGGTCCCAGGCCAGCGACGGCGCGTGCTCCAGCACCAGGGACAGCTCGCCGGGCCAGAACGCCTCGATCAGCGCCCGCGCGGACCGCGGGACGGTGGAGACGAGGCCGTCGATCGTCGTCCAGGAACCGACGAGCACGCCGACCGGCATGTCCGGGCCGCGCTTCTTCGCGGCGAGCAGGGCGCGCACGGCGGTGCCGTTGAACGCGTCGCAGCCGATGCCGTAGACGGTGTCGGTCGGCAGGACGACCAGCTCCCCCGCCCGGACGGCGCGCGCCGCGGCGGTGAGGCCGCGCGTGCGCTCGGCGGGGACGCCGCAGTCGAACAGCGGCTGGGTCTGCGGGCTACTCACGATCCGCGAGGATACGACCGCGCCCGGCGCGGGTGCGGGGCGGCTCACACCACGGCGGCCCCGGGCCCGCCGTCGACCGGCTCGGCGGGCGCGGCGCGGCGCGCCGGAGCAGGTCAGGAGCAGGTCAGGGGCAGGGCACGCGGCGGGCGGTGACGAAGCGCGGGCGGCCGGTCAGGTCGTCGTGCTCGGTGACCTCCCCCAGCGTGCGACGGCGGCGCAGCAGCGCGGGCACCGTCTCGCCGTGGGTGTCGTCGTGCTCGATCACGAGGTGCCCGCCGTGGCGCAGCCAGCCGCTGGCGCCGCGCACGACGGCCTGGATGATCTCGGTGCCGTCCGGGCCGCCGAACACCGCGCCGGGCGGGTCCCAGCGCTCCACCTCCGGCGGCACCGGGGTGCCGTCGGGGACGTAGGGCGGGTTGCAGACGACGAGGTCGACCAGGCCCTCCAGCTCGATGAGCAGGTCGCTCCAGCGCACGTCGGCGACGTGCAGGGTCACCGGGCGCCCACCGGCCGCGACGTGCGCGTCGAGGTTGCGGCGGGTCCAGGACAGCGCCGCCGGGTCGGCCTCCAGGGCGTGCACCTCGGCGTCGGGACGTGCGACGGCGAAGGCCAGCGCGAGCGCGCCGGAGCCGGTGCACAGGTCCAGCACCCGCGGGCGGCGCACGTCGCGGAGCGCGGCGAGGCCCCACTCCAGCAGCAGCTCGGTCTCCGGGCGCGGCGTGAACACCCCCGGCCCGACGGCCACCTCGACCGGCCCGAGCACCGCGGTGCCCAGGATGTGCTGCAGCGGCTCGCGGGTGGCGCGCCGGGCGACCAGTGCTTGCAGCCGCTCGACGACCGGCGGGTCCACGAGCGGGGTCAGCAGCAGCGTGGAGCGCGACGAGCCCAGCACGTGCGCGGCCAGCAGCTCGGCGTCGACGCGCGGGGAGGCCACCCCGGCCGCGGCGAGCGCGCGCTCGGACTCCGCGATCGCGACGCGGAGGGCGAGCCTGCGCGCCGCGGTCGTCCCGTCCACCGCTCCAGTGTCGCTGCTGCGGGGCCCGGGGACACCTGACGTGACCGGTGCGTCACCTGGGCGGGGGATCACTCCTCGTCGCGCTCCCCCGCCATCGCCTCGGCGCGCTCGGCCGCCGACAGCGCGCCCAGGACGTCGACGAGGTGGCCGTCGAGGACCGCCGAGAGGTTGTAGGCCTTGAAGCCCACGCGGTGGTCGGAGATCCGGTTCTCGGGGAAGTTGTAGGTCCGGATGCGCTCGGAGCGGTCGACGGTGCGCACCTGCGAGCGGCGCTGCTCCGAGGCCGCCTCGGCCGCCTCGGCCTCGGCCTTCGCCTGCAGCCGGACCCGCAGCACGTCCATGGCGCGGGCCTTGTTCTGCAGCTGGGAACGCTCGTTCTGGCAGGTCACGACGATGCCGGTGGGCAGGTGGGTGATGCGGACCGCGGAGTCGGTGGTGTTGACGCTCTGCCCGCCGTGCCCGGAGGCGCGGTAGACGTCGACCCGGATGTCGGCGTCGGCGATCTCGACGTCCGGGGTCTCGTCGGCGTCGGGGAACACCAGCACGCCGGCGGCGGAGGTGTGGATGCGGCCCTGCGACTCGGTGACCGGGACCCGCTGCACGCGGTGCACGCCGCCCTCGAACTTGAGCGCGGCCCACACGCCGTCGGCGGGGTCCCTGCTGCGCACCGAGAGCGTGACGTCCTTGTACCCGCCCAGGTCCGACGGGGTGGAGCCGAGCACCTCGACCTTCCAGCCACGGCCCTCGGCGTAGCGGCTGTACATGCGCACGAGGTCCCCGGCGAACAGCGCGGACTCCTCGCCGCCCTCCCCGGACTTGACCTCCAGCAGCACGTCGTCGCCGTCGTGCGGGTCACGCGGGACCAGCAGCTCGGTCAGGTCGGTCTCGAGCTCGACGATGCGCCCGTCCAGCGCGTCGGCCTCGGCGGCGAAGGCACGGTCCTCGGCGGCCAGCTCGCGGGCCGCGTCGCGGTCCTCACGGGCCTGGGCCAGCTCACGGGCGCAGCGCACGACCGGGCCGAGCTCGGCGTAGCGGCGGCCCAGGCGCCGGGCCTGCGTCTGGTCGGCGAGGACCTCGGGGTCGGCGAGGCGCTGCTCCAGCTCCGCGTGCTCGTCGAGCAAGGCGTCGACGGACTGGCCGGCCATGGCGGGACCCTTCTCCGGGAGACGGACGGGATGCGGGACGCGAACGGCGCCCGCCCCCTCGCGCGAACGAGGGGACGGGCGCCGTGTCGTGAGCTACTTGGCGGCGCGCTCGCGCTTCCCGTAGCGGGCCTCGAAGCGGGCCACGCGGCCGCCGGAGTCCAGGATCTTCTGCTTGCCGGTGTAGAACGGGTGGCAGGCGGAGCAGACCTCGACGGTGATCGCACCGTTGTTCTTGGTGCTGCGGGTGGTGAACTGGTTGCCGCAACCGCAGGTGACCTGGGTGTCGACGTACTGGGGGTGGATACCCTCGCGCATGGTTTCTCCTCACGAGTGGCCGCCGGGTCCCTGGGGGAACCAGGGTGAACCGGTGCCGGGAAGCTGACACACCATTCAACCATCACGGCCCCGGCATGATTCCCGCCGGGGCCGCGACGGCGTCGGCCGGGACTAGTCCTCGTCCTTGCCGGGGGTGTTCTTGGCGACCTGCATCAGGAACTCGATGTTGGTCTTGGTCTTCTTGAGCCGGTCGAGCACCAGGTCCAGCGCCTGCTGGTCGTCGAGCGCGGCGAGGACGCGGCGGAGCTTGACCATCACCGCGTGCTCGTCGGGCGACATCAGGAGCTCCTCCTTGCGGGTGCTCGAGTCGCCGACGTCGATGGCCGGGAAGATCCGCTTGTCGGCGATCTTGCGGTCGAGCTTGAGTTCGGCGTTGCCGGTGCCCTTGAACTCCTCGAAGATCACCGTGTCCATCGTGGACCCGGTCTCGACCAGCGCGGTCGCGAAGATCGTCAGTGAGCCGCCGTCCTCGATGTTGCGCGCGGCGCCCAGGAAGCGCTTCGGCGGGTACAGCGCCGTCGAGTCGACGCCGCCGGACAGGATCCGGCCCGACGCCGGCGCGGCCAGGTTGTAGGCGCGCCCGAGCCGGGTGATGTTGTCCAGCAGGACGACGACGTCGTGCCCCATCTCGACCAGGCGCTTGGCCCGCTCGATCGAGAGCTCGGCGACGGCGGTGTGGTCCGCCGGCGGGCGGTCGAAGGTCGAGGCGATGACCTCGCCCTTCACCGACCGCTGCATGTCGGTGACCTCCTCCGGCCGCTCGTCGACCAGGACGACCATGAGGTGGCACTCGGGGTTGTTCGTGGTGATCGCGTTCGCGATGTTCTGCATGATCGTCGTCTTGCCCGCCTTGGGCGGGGAGACGATCAGCGCACGCTGCCCCTTGCCGACCGGCATGATCAGGTCGATCACGCGGGTGGTCAGCTGCGACGGGTCGGTCTCCAGGCGGAGCCGCTCGTTGGGGTAGAGCGGGGTCAGCTTGGTGAACTCGGGCCGGTTGCGCGCGGCCTCCGGGTCCCGCCCGTTGATCGAGTCGACGCGCACCAGCGGGTTGAACTTCTGCCGCTGCTGCTCGCCCTCGCGGGGCTGGCGGACGGCGCCGGTGATGGCGTCGCCGCGGCGCAGGCCGTTCTTGCGGACCATCGACATCGAGACGTAGACGTCGGTCGGGCCGGACAGGTAACCGGTGGTCCGGACGAACGCGTAGTTGTCGAGGATGTCCACGATGCCGGCGACCGGCAGCAGGACGTCGTCGTCGCGGATCTCGGTGTCGACACCGCCGCCACCGGCACCGCCGCGCTCGCGGTCGCGGCCACGGCGGCGGTCGCGGAACCGGCGGCCGCGGCGGCCGCGGCCGTCACCGTCGTCGCCGTCGTCGTCGCGCAGGTCGCGGTCGGCGGCGCGGTCGTTGTTCCGGTCGCCGACACGGTCGTTGGCACGGTCGTTGTTCCGGTCGGCGCGGTCGTTGCCGCGCTCGTTCCGGTCGCCGTTGCCGCCCCGGTCGTTGCGGTTGCCACGACCACCGCGGCCGGAGTCGTCGTCACGGTTGCGGCCGCGGCCGTTGTCGCCGCCCCGGCCGTTCTCGTCGCGCTCGGCCCGGTCGCCGCCGTTGCCGTTGTTCCGGTCGCTGCCGCCCCGGTCGCTGCCGTTGCGGTCGCTGCCGCCCCGGTCGTTGCGGCCGCGGCGGCGGTCGCCGTCGTCGTCGGAGCCCTCGGCGTCGCGACGGGCGTCCTTCTGGCCCGCGTCCTTCGGACCGGCGTCCTTCTGGCCGTTGTCCTCGCCCTGGCCACGGCGGCGGGTACGGCCGCGGCGGCCGGCGCCGTCGTTGTCGTCGCGGCGCTCCTCGGCGGGGGCCTCGGCCGGCTCCGGCGCGGCGGCCGGGGCCGCCTCGGCGACCGGAGACGCGGCGGGGGCCTCGGCGGCGGGCGCCTCGGTCGCGGTGGCGTCCGGCGCACCGGCCGGGCGCGTCGCGGCGCGACGGCGGCGGGCGCGGGGAGCGGGCGCCTCGGCCTGCTCGGCGGCTCCGCCCTGGTCGGCGGGCTGCCCGGCCGGCGTACCGGCGGCCTCCCCGGCCGGCGCGGAGGCGGCCGAGCCGTTGCCCGTGGAGCCCAGCTCGAGCTGCGGGGCGGCGTCGGCGGCACCGTCGGGCGCCGTGTCGGCCTTGGCCTTCGCCTTGCGCGCGGGGGCCGCGGCTCCGCCCTGACGCTCCTTGATGGCCGCGATCAGGTCGCCCTTACGCATGCCGGAGATGTCCGGGACGTTCAGCTCGGTGGCCAGCTGACGCAGCTCGGCCAGCACCATGCCGGACAGGCCGCCGCGTCGGCGGGGCGCCGCCTCGGCCGACGCGGTCCCGGTACCGGCGAGATCGGTCTCGCTCACAGAGTTCCTTCCTGACCGACCCGGTTGTCCTGTCCAGGTCAGGGGATGTCACACGCTCGACCGGTACGGAGACCCCGCACCGGCAGCATTCACAGATGGAGTCCCACGACGACGTCGCGGGAGTCAGGCCGCCCGTTCGGGATTCCGAGTCCAGTCAGAAAGGAGATCGGGCGAGCGGGCCCGGCCGCAAGACTACGCCGATGTCGCGTGGATCGCCATGCAGGGGCGAGCCTAGTCCGAACACCCCGGGGCGGCAACAACCCCCCACCCCCGACGTGCCGGGACACGGGTCGCGTCGCTCACGTCCGGCGGGATCAGAGCACCTCGACCTGCACACCGGTGGTGTCGACCGGCAGCGGCCGGACGGCGAAACCCTCGGTGCCGACGGCGTCGGGCAGCGTCCCGCCCGCGGTCAGCGCGAGCACCGTCGGCCCGGCCCCGGAGACGGCGGCCGGCACGCCGTGCGCGCGCAGGTCCTCCACCAGCCGCAGCGACGCCGGGTAGGCCGGCCTGCGGTACGGCTGGTGCAGGCGGTCCTCGGTGGCGGCCAGCAGCAGGTCCGGGCGCCGGGTCATCGCGAGCACCGCGAGCGCGCACCGGCTGCCGGTGAACGCGGCGTCGGCCAGCGGCACCTGCTCGGGCAGCAGGCCACGGGTCGTCTTGGTGGACGACTCGGCGTCCGGCACGCAGGCGACCGGGTGCACGTCGGGGTGCACCTCGAGCTTCTCGGCGTGGAACCGGCGCGCCGCGCCCTGCGACTCCCACGCCACGACGAACCCGCCGAGCAGGCTGGCCGCCGCGTTGTCGGCGTGGCCCTCCATCCCGGCCGAGAGCTGCAGCAGCACGTCGCGCTCCAGCTCCGGGTCCCGCCCGGCCAGCACCGCGGCGGCGACCACCCCGGCGACGGCGGCGGCCGCCGAGCTGCCCAGCCCGCGCGAGTGCGGGACGGCGTTCACGCAGCGCAGCCGCAGCCCGGCCGGGGACTCCCCGAACGTCTCGAACGCCAGGCGCATCGCCCGCATCACCAGGTGGCGCTCGTCGCGCGGCACGTGCCGGCAGCCCTGCCCGGAGACGTCGACGAACAGCCCGGGCGTCGGGAACGCCTCGACCTCGATCTCGTCGTGCAGCGCCAGCGCCATACCGAGGGAGTCGAAGCCGGGCCCGAGGTTCGCCGTCGATCCGGGGACCCGCACCCGCACCCGCGTCGGACGGCCCATCAGGCCAGCTCGAGGGCCGCCGCGACCGCGCCCGGGTCGATCGGGACGATCTCGGGGTCGGGCGCGGTGAGCAGCGCCGTGTCCGGGTCCTTCAGACCGTGCCCGGTCACCGTGCACACCACGAGCGAGCCGGCGGGCAGCGTGCCGTCGGCACGGCTCTGCAGCAGCCCGGCCACACTGGACGCCGAGGCCGGCTCCACGAACACACCCTCCTGCGCGGAGAGCATCCGGTAGGCGGCGAGGATCTCGTCGTCGGTGACGGCGGCGAAGCGCCCGTCCGACTCGTCGCGCGCGGTCGTCGCGCCCTTCCAGGAGGCGGGGGCACCGATCCGGATGGCGGTGGCGATCGTCTCGGGGTCGCTGACCGGAGCGCCGTGCACCAGCGGCGCGGCGCCGGCGGCCTGGAAGCCGAACATCCGCGGCAGCGCGGAGACGAGGCCGTCGGCGTGGTAGCCGCGGTAGCCGTGCCAGTAGGCGGTGATGTTGCCGGCGTTGCCGACCGGCAGGCAGTGCACGTCGGGGGCGCGGCCGAGCTGGTCGCAGATCTCGTAGGCGGCCGAGGCCTGCCCCGCGATCCGGGTCGGGTTCACCGAGTTGACCAGCGCGATCGCCGGGTAGTCGGCGGTGGTCTTGCGGGCCAGCTCCAGGCAGTCGTCGAAGTTGCCGTCGATCTGCAGGATCCGGGCGCCGTGCGCGACGGCCTGGGCGAGCTTGCCCAGCGCGATCTTGCCGCGGGGCACGAGCACCGCGCAGGTCATGCCGGCGCGGGTGGCGTAGGCCGCCGCGGACGCCGAGGTGTTGCCGGTGGAGGCGCACAGCACGCTGGACTTGCCGTCGGCCAGCGCGGCGGTGACGGCCATCGTCATCCCGCGGTCCTTGAACGAGCCGGTCGGGTTGGCGCCGTCGACCTTCAGGTAGACCTGGCAGCCGGTGCGCTCGGACAGCCGCGGCGCGGGCAGCAGCGGCGTGCCGCCCTCGCCGAGGGTGACCACGGTCCAGCCGGGCTGCACCGGCATCCGGTCGCGGTAGGCCTCGATGACGCCGGGCCACTGGCCGGGCGGCGGGGGCGCGACCGCGCCGGCGACCTGGGTCACCGGGCCGAGGGGACCCGAGGCGGGCCCCCGGACGTTCTGCGCGCTGCCCGTCATGACACTCCCTGCGTCGCTCATTCGCCCATGCCCAGCGCGCCGACCGCGCGTCCCAGGCCCTCCACCCGCAGCACACCCGCGACGCCGAGGACGTGGTCGAGGTCCAGCAGTGCCGACACCGTCGCCGCGAGCGCGGCCTCCGGCGCGGAGTGCGTGACGACGGTCAGCCGGGCCTGGCCGGCGTCGCCGTCGACGGCGCCGTTCACGCCGCCGGTCTGGCGGACCGCGGCGATCGAGACGCGGTGCGCCGCGAACTCGCTCGCGATCGCGGCGAGCACGCCCTCGCGGTCGGCCACCTCGAGGTCGACGTGGTAGCGGGTCGGCACCTCGCCGATCGGGCGGACCGGCAGGCTCGCGTACGCCGACTCGCGCGGGCCGCGGCCGCCGCCGACCCGGTTGCGGGCCACCGCGACGAGGTCGCCGAGCACCGCGGACGCCGTCGGCGCCCCGCCGGCGCCCTGGCCGTAGAACATCAGCTGGCCGGCCGCCTCGGCCTCGACGAACACCGCGTTGAACGCGCCGTCGACGCGGGCCAGGGGGTGGGAGTCGGGGACCATCGCCGGGTAGACCCGCGCCGAGACCGACTCGGCGCCGTCGTCGCCGACGACGCGCTCGCAGATGGCGAGCAGCTTGATCGTGCAGCCCAGGCGGCGGGCGGCGGCGACGTCGGCCGAGCCGACCTCGCGCATCCCCTCGCGGTGCACGTCGGAGGCGGTGATGCGGGTGTGGAACGCCAGCGACGCGAGGATCGCGGCCTTGGAGGCGGCGTCGTAGCCGTCGACGTCGGCGCTGGGGTCGGCCTCGGCGTACCCGAGCCGGGTGGCCTCCTCCAGCGCGTCGGCGTAGGAGGCCCCGCCCTGCGCCATCGCGGACAGAATGAAGTTCGAGGTGCCGTTGACGATGCCGGCGACCCGGGTGATCCGGTCACCCGCCAGCGACTCGCGCAGCGGGCGCAGCAGCGGGATCGCGCCGGCGACCGAGGCCTCGTAGTAGAGGTCGGCGCCCGAGGCGTCGGCGGCCTCGGCGAGCGTCGGGCCGTCCTCGGCGAGCAGCGCCTTGTTCGCCGTCACCACCGACCGGCCGGCCTTCAGCGCGTCGAGCAGCCAGCCGCGGACCGGCTCGATGCCGCCGATCACCTCGACGACGACGTCGACGTCGTCGCGGGCGACCAGCCCGGCGGCGTCGGTGGTCACCAGGTGACCGAAGTTCTCGGTCAGCCACGGGTGCCGGTGCGGGCGTCGCACGGCGACGCCGACCAGCTCCAGCCGCGCGCCCACCCGGGCGGTCAGCTCGTCGGCCTGCTCGGTGATGAGCCGGACGACCTCCGTGCCGACGGTGCCGCAGCCCAGCAGTGCCACCCGGACGGCGCCGGTCTCGCTCGCCACGTGTCCTCCTCGCGTGCGCGCCCCGCAACGGGCGCCGATCATTCCTGGTCAGGCCGGTCCGGAGCGGTCCGGGTGGCCGTTCTCACCCGCGCGGGGTCACACCTCGAACCGGAACTGGTCCTCCAGTGTCTCGCGGCGCAGCAGGGGGCGGTCGGCCCCGTCACGCACCGCGACGACCGCGGGACGCGGCAGCCGGTTGTAACCGGATGCCATCGCATAGCAGTAGGCCCCCGTGGCCGCGACGGCCAGCAGGTCGCCCGGCGCGAGGTCGGCCGGCAGCCAGCAGTCGCGGACCACGATGTCACCCGACTCGCAGTGCTTGCCGACCACCCGCGACAGCACCGGCTCGGCGCCGCCGGGCACCGAGTCGCGCCCGCTGGCGCGTGAGACCAGCCGGACGTCGTACTCGGCATCGTAGAGGGACGTGCGGATGTTGTCGCTCATCCCGCCGTCGACGCTGACGTAGCGCCGCGCGTAGCCGCCGAGCGGCACGTCCTTGACCGTGCCGACCTCGTAGAGGGTGACCGTACCCGGCCCGGCGATGGCCCGGCCCGGCTCGACGGCGATCGCCGGCACGTCCAGCCCGGACGCGGCGCACTCGCGCGTGACGATCGCGCGCAGCTCCTCGGCCAGCGCGGGCATCGACAGCGGCGTGTCGCCGGGCCGGTAGGCGATGCCGATGCCGCCGCCCAGGTCGAGGGTGCGCAGCGCGGCCAGGTTCTCGATGCCGTGCTCGGTGTGCAGGTCGGCGAGCACCTTCACGACGCGGCGCGCGGCCGCCTCGAAGCCCTCGGTCTCGAAGATCTGGCTGCCGATGTGGGAGTGCAGCCCGACCAGCTCCAGGTGGCGGGCGGCCAGCACCCGCCGCGCCGCCTCCAGCGCCGCGGAGTCCTTGCCGCCGGCACCGGCGGCGCTGATGGAGAACCCGAACTTCTGGTCCTCGTGGGCGGTCGCGATGTACTCGTGGGTGTGCGCCTCGACGCCGACGGTGAGCCGGATCAGGACCGGGGCGATGACCCCGTGCCCGGCGGCGACGGCGTCGAGGCGGGCGATCTCGTCGAAGGAGTCGACGACGATCCCGCCGACCCCCGCGGCCACCGCGGCGTCGAGCTCGGCGACGGACTTGTTGTTGCCGTGCAGCGCGATCCGCTCCGGCGGGAACTCCGCGCGCAGCGCGACGGCCAGCTCGCCGCCGGAGCACACGTCCAGCGACAGGCCCTCCTGCGCGACCCAGCGGGCGACCTCGGTGCAGAGGAACGCCTTGGCCGCGTAGTGCACGGCCTCCGCGCCGAACGAGGCGGCGAACTCGGCGCAGCGGCCGCGGAAGTCGTCCTCGTCGAGCACGAACAGCGGGGTGCCGTAGCGGGCGGCGAGGTCGCGGACGTCGACGCCGGCGACCTGCAGCGCCCCGTCGGCGCGGCGGGCGGCGTGCCGCGGCCAGACGGCCGGGGCGAGCTCGTCGAGCGCGGCGGGGGTCTCGGGGCGGGGTCCGGCCGACTCGGGCGCGGGCGTGATGCCCGCGTGCAGCGGACCTGCGGGGTGGGCCCTCATGTCACATCCGTTCCGGGGCCTCGACGCCGAGCAGCGACAGGCCGTTCGCGAGCACCGTGCGGGCGGCGACGCAGAGCGCCAGCCGGGCCCGGTGCAGGTCGGAGACCTCCTCGTCGCCCTGGGGCAGGACGCGGCAGGAGTCGTAGAACTTGTGGTACGCCCCGGCGAGGGACTCCAGGTAGCGGGCGATCCGGTGCGGCTCGCGCAGCTCCGCGGCGGTGCGCACGACGTCGCCGAACTCGCCCAGGGTGCGGATCAGGTCGCCCTCGCGGGGGTGCTCCAGCAGCCCGTAGTCGCTGCCGGGGGTGACGCCGAGGTCGGCGGCGTTGCGGGCCAGCGAGGACAGCCGGGCGTGCGCGTACTGGACGTAGAACACCGGGTTCTCGCTGGTCCGGCTGGCCAGCAGGTCCAGGTCGATGTCCAGGCTCGAGTCCACCGAGGAGCGCACCAGCGAGTACCGGGCGGCGTCGACACCGACGGCACCGACCAGGTCGTCCATCGTCACGACGGTGCCGGCGCGCTTGCTCATCCGCACCGGCGTCCCGTCCTTGACCAGGTTGACCAGCTGCCCGATCAGGACCTCGACGACGGCCGGGTCGTCGCCGAACGCGGCCGCCGCGGCCTTCAGCCGGGCGACGTAGCCGTGGTGGTCGGCGCCGAGCATGTAGATGCACAGGTCGAAGCCGCGGGCGCGCTTGTCGCGCAGGTAGGCGATGTCGCCGGCGATGTAGGCGGGGCGACCGTCGGACTTGATGACGACGCGGTCCTTGTCGTCGCCGTGGTCGGTGGAGCGCAGCCACCACGCACCGTCGGCCTCGTAGAGCGAGCCGTTCTCCTTCAGCGCGGCGACCGAGGCCTCCACCGCGCCCGAGTCGTGCAGCGACTGCTCGTGGAACCACACGTCGAACTCGACGCGGAACTCCCCCAGCTTCTGCGCGATCTCGTCGAACATGAAGCCGACGCCGACCCGGCGGAACACCTCGTCCCGCTCGGTGCCGGGCAGCTGCAGGGCACCGGGCTCGGCCGCGACGACGCGCTGGGCGATCTCGGCGATGTAGTCGCCGCCGTAGCCGTTCTCCGGGGCGGGCTCGCCCTGCGCGGCCGCGACCAGGGAGTCGACGAACCGGTCGATCTGGGCGCCGGCGTCGTTAAAGTAGTACTCGCGGGTGACCTTGGCGCCGCGCGCGGACAGCACCCGGCCCAGCGCGTCGCCGACGGCGGCCCAGCGCGTGCCGCCCAGGTGCAGCGGGCCGGTCGGGTTGGCGGAGACGAACTCCAGGTTGACGTTGCGCCCGGCCAGCTCGTCGCCGGTGCCGTAGCCCGCGCCGGCGGCCAGGACCTCGCCGACGATCGCGCCCTGCGCGTCCGCGGCCAGGCGCAGGTTGATGAACCCGGGGCCGGCGATCTCGGCGCTCGCGATCCCGTCGCGGGCGGCGAGCTCCTCGGACAGCCAGGTCGCGAGCTCGCGCGGGTTCACGCCGGCCTTCTTGGCGGTGCGCAGCGCGACGTTGGTGGCGTAGTCGCCGTGCTCGGGGTTGCGGGGCCGCTCGACGCCCGCGTCGGCGGGCAGCGCGGAGACGTCGAGGCCGCGTCGGGTCAGCACGTCCCGCGCGACGTCACGGACCAGGTCGGCGAGCACGTCGGGATTCACCATCCGGATTCTACGGAGGGACACCCGGCACCCTCATGCAGGTATCCACAGCCCGACCGGCGACGATGCGGGGCGTGACGCCCCCTTCCACCGACCGGAGTACCCGGGCCGCCGTCGTGTCCGGAGCGACGGCGCTGCTGCTCGGCGCGGCCTTCGTCGCGGTGTCGGTCGCCTACAACCGCGGGAGCCTGGTCCCGCCGCTCGACGACGTCTACATCCACCTGCAGTACGCCCGCCGGCTCGGCGACGGCGAGCCGCTGCGCTACCAGCCCGGCGCCGAGATCACGACGGGTGCGTCGAGCCTGCTGTGGATGGCGCTGCTCGGCGCGGCGCACGCGGTCGGGTTCGACGGCCGGTGGCTGCTCGCCGTCGCCGTGGCGGGCGGGGTGGCCGGGGTCGCCTGCGCCGCGGTGTGCACCTCGCTGGCCGCGACCCGGCTCGGCGGGCGGGCCGCGGGGTGGTGGGCCGGGATGCTGACGGCGCTGTCCGGGCCGCTGCTGTGGGGCGGGGCCAGCGGGATGGAGGTGGGGCTGCTCGCGGCGCTGCTGAGCGGCACCCTGCTGAGCTACCTGCGCGAACGCCCGCGCTTCCGGTGGACGCCGGTGGTCGCGGCGGCGCTGGCGCTGACCCGGCCCGAGGGGTTCCTGCTCGCCGCCGCGTTCAGCGCCGCGATGCTGTGGACGCAGCTGCGCACCGCTCCCGCCGCGTCGCCCGGTACCGCCGGGGACCCCGCCCCGGCCGGGGACCCCGCCGACCCGCCCCCCGGTGTGCTCCCAGGGGAACCCTCGTTGCCACCTAGGCCCCGAGGGTTCCCCTGGGGGCGCCCGGAGGGGCCCCGCGCGTGGGCGGCGCTCGCCCTCGCGCTGCTGCCGGTGGGGGCGTTCGCGGCGCAGCTGCTGCTCTACCGGGTGCTCACCGGCACCTCCCAGGCCAGCGGCGTGCTCGCCAAGTCGTGGCTGCACACCGGGTTCCTGCGCCAGCCGCTGGAGATCGCCGACCACGTGCAGCGCAACGTCGTCGCGATGCTCGCGTCGCTCGCCGGGCTCTCCGGCCAGGACGTGCTGCCGCCGCTCGCGCTCGTCGGCGCCGTCCTCGGGGTCGCCGCGCTGGCCGCGCGCCGCGAGCGCACCCTCGCCGTCGTGCTCGGCGGCGGGTTCGTGCTGGTGCTGCTCGCCGTCGCGACCCTGACGACGGCGATGTGGCAGGACCTGCGCTACCTGCAGCCGTTCCTGCCGCTGCTGGTGCTGCTGGTCGTGCTCGGCGCCGGGCTCGTCGCCCGCCGCGCGGTGCGGCACGGGCTGCTGGCGGTGGTGCTGCTGTTCACCGTCGTCGCGACGCCGGCGTGGGCGCTGCGCCTGGGCCAGCAGGCGTCGGCGATGCGCGAGGGCCCGGTCAGCGTGGCGCAGTGGATCGCGGGCAACGTCCCGCCCGGCGACGTCGTGGCGGTCAACGACGTCGGCGCCGCCGCCTGGTTCGGCGGGCACCCCACCGTCGACCTCGTCGGGCTGACGACGAACGGGATGGCGCAGCCGTCCCTGAACGGCCCCGGCACGCTGTACGCGGCGCTGCGCGGACTCGGACCGGACCGCAGGCCGCAGTGGTTCGCGATCTTCGACCGGTGGGGCGGGGTGCCGGTGGCCGACCTGGGCCGGGCCGGGCTGCTCGGCGCCGAGCCCGTCATCACCTTCCAGCTCGCCGGACCCGCCCGGCCGGTCTCGCCGTCGGCGCCGCAGACCTGCCAGATCGACCGCACCTGCGACCGGGTGAGCATCTGGCGTGCGGACTGGACGCTCGCCGACGCCCCGGACGCCCCCGACGCGCCGGTCCCGGGCCGGGTCGTCGACCACCTCGACGTCGGCGACACCGTCGACGAGGCCGCGCACGGCTGGACGACCGACCCGCCGGTGCTGGGTGTGCAGCCGGACTCGGTGCTCGACCGGGCCCTCGTCGCCCCCGGCCGGACCGTCGCCGACGGCGGGCGCCGGGTCCTCGGCGGGGAGACGTTCACCCTGAGCGGCACCGTCCCCGGCCGGCCGGTGACGCTGACCGGCCGGGTCGGCGCCGGCCCGGCGCTGCCCGGCGAGCGGACCCGCGTCGTCGCCGTCGACGTCGACGGGCGCCCCGCCGGGGAGTGGACGCTGCCGGACGCCCAGCCGTGGGCGCAGGTGTCGTTCACCGTGCCGGGCGCGCTCGTCACCGGCGACGCCGTGACCGTCACGACCCGACCGGTCGCGCCGCTGCTCGCGCCGTACCCGGACTACCGCTCCTACGGGTGGTGGGCGAGCCGGTGAGGGCCCCTTCCTAGACTCGGGCGAACCCGCCCGCCGACCACGAACAGGACATCCCATGGCCAGCGGCAAGTCCGGTAGGAAGCGACCGCCGACGGTGAGCGCGGTCAGCCAGCGTCAGTTCCCCTGGGGCATGGTCGCGGCGATCACGGTGCTGGTGCTGCTCGCGGGGGCGTTCATCGTCTACCCGCTGGTGCAGCGCAGCCAGAACCAGCAGTGGGTGCCCTCGGAGTCCAACCCGAACCCGGCGCTCGCGATCCCCGGCATCGTCAGCCAGGAGTACCCGGGGCTGCAGCACGTGCTCGGCTTCCAGACCGTCGCCTACACCCACAGCCCGCCCTTCGGCGGCGCGCACGACGGGTTCTGGGCCGCCTGCAACGGCGTGGTCTACCCGAACCCGGTGCGTTCGGAGAACCTGGTGCACTCCCTGGAGCACGGCGCCGTCTGGATCGCCTACGACCCCGACCGCCTCGACCAGGCCGGCCGGGACGCGCTGGCCCGCCGGGTCGAGGGCCAGCCGTACACGGTCATGTCGCCCTACCCGGGTCTCGACGCCCCGATCTCGCTGCAGTCCTGGGGCAACCAGCTGAAGGTCCCGACCGCCGACGACGAGCGCATCGACCAGTTCATCCGCGCGCTGCGGACCAACCGTTTCACCCATCCCGAGGTCGGCGCGTCCTGCGACGCGCTCGGCGCCCAGGGCTTCGACCAGGACGCCCCGCCGCCGTTCGCACCGATCCCGCCGCAGACCGCGGTCGACCGCCAGACCGTCTTCCCGGAGAACGAGGGCGCGAACCTGGGCGCCCCGGCGCCCGACGCCGTCCCCGGTCAGCAGGCCCCCGCGCCGTCCCCGGGGCAGTGACGCACCGGTGACGACTCCGTCGGAGGGCACCCCGCCCCTGCGCCACCCGCTCACGGTCACCCTCGGCGTCCTCGCGTTGGCCGCGGTGCTCGTCGCCGGGCTCGCCGTGCGCGGGGTGTTCGGGCCGTTCGTGCCCGACCCGGGCTCGGTCGACGTCGGGTTCGCCCAGGACATGACGGTGCACCACCGCCAGGCCGTCGAGATGGCGTCCTGGGAGCGCGACCGCGCCGCCGACCCGAGGGTGCGCCAGCTCGCGTTCGACATCGAGTCCACGCAGAACCAGCAGATCGGGCGGATGCAGGGCTGGCTCGGCCTGTGGGACGCGCCGAGCCTGCCCAGCGGTGGGCACATGGGATGGATGGACGCCTCCGCCCACGCCGGCATGTCCGGTATGGACGGCATGTCTGCCGGCGCCACGACCATGCCGGGCATGGCGAGCACCGCGGACCTCGCCCGGATGCGCGCCACCCCGCCCGGCACCGCGCTCGACGTCGAGTTCCTCCAGCTGATGCTGCGCCACCACGAGGGTGGCGTGTCGATGCTGGAGTACGCCCGCGACCACGCCGACACCGGTGAGGTCCGCAACCTCGCGTCGCAGATGCTCGCCTCGCAGAACTCCGAGGCCGGCCTGATGCGCGGGCTGCTCGCCGAGCGCGGCGCCGCGCCGCTGCCCCTGGGCTGACCCCGGGGCGCCGGAGCTGGACGCCCGCGCCGCGGCACGCTGTGATGGGGCGCACCGTGTTCCCGGCGCCCCGGCGCCGGGACCGCCGCGGACACCGGCGCCGCGCGGCGACCCGCGGTCGAGGAGACCCCCGTGAGCAGCAGCACCGCGACCGTCGACGTGCCCCACCTGGGAGGGTCCCGGATCGGCTACCGGTCCGGCAGGCCGCACGACCCGTCGCTGCCGACCGTCGTCATGGTCAACTCCTTCACCACGACCGTCGACCTCTACCGCCCCCAGTTCGAGGACACCGCCCTGTCCGGCGCGGCGAACCTGCTCGCCCTGGAGCCCTACGGGCACGGCGCGACGCGGTCGGTCTACCCCCACTTCACCTACTGGGACAGCGCCCTGGCGAACCTGCAGGCCATGGACGCGCTCGGCGTCGACCGGGCCTTCGTGCTCGGCACCTCGCAGGGCGGCTGGGTCGCCGCCCGGATGGCGCTGCTCGCCCCGGACCGGATCCAGGGCATCCTCCCGCTCGGCACCTCGATGGACTTCGAGAGCCCGGCCAGCCGCGAGCGGGGCTGCTGGGACGGCATCGAGTTCTGCACGCCGTCGGTCGACGCCCTGGCCGCCCCGGTCGGGGACGACTGGGTGGTGCCGGAGGAGTTCGTCGACGCCGTCCTGGGCGCGGGGCTCGGCGAGGGGATCAGCGACGGCTTCCGCGCGTTCTGGCGGCAGGTCTACCGCGAGACCTACACCGGCGACGACGGCCGCCACCGCCTGCGTGTCTGCACCGTCAACCTGCGGGACCGCGACGGCCTGCACGGCCGGCTCGACGAGGTCCGCTGCCCGGTGCTGTGGCTGCACGGAACCGACGACACGGTCTACTCCGTCGCCAACGCCGAGGACGGCATCCGGCGCTTCACCGGCGCCCGGCACGCCGAGCTCGAGATCGTGCAGGGCGGGCAGCACTTCCTGAGTGCGTCTAACCCGGAGGAGGTCGACGCGGCGGCGCTGGCCTTCGTCACGCGGTGGGCGTGAACGGGGCCCGGCGACGGGCATGATCGGCACCCCCCGCGCGGGCGGGCCGCGTGCGATGCGCTATCTTTCTCCCATCGCACGGCCCCCGTAGCTCAGGGGATAGAGCACCGCCCTCCGGAGGCGGGAGCGCAGGTTCGAATCCTGCCGGGGGCACCACGAGTGCCCACAGCGTCGTCATCGGCCCCTCACCCGCATCAGCAGGTGGGGGGCCGATGTCGTGCGCGGCGCCCGGCGCGGGCCGCGGCCCGGGTCAGCGCAGGCCGGGGCGCGCCAGCACCTCCGGGCGCAGCAGCTGCGCCAGCTCGTCGGCCGGGACCAGCCCCCGCTCGACGACGAGCTCGACCACCCCGCGCCCGGACGCCAGCGCCTCCTTCGCGATCTCGGTCGCCGCGGTGTAGCCGATGGTCGGGTTCAGCGCGGTGACCAGGCCGATCGAGTTCTCGACGTAGCCGCGCAGCACGTCGGTGTTCGCGGTGATCCCCTCCACGCAGCGGGTCGCCAGCGTGCGGCAGGCCGCCCCGAGGTGGGTGATCGACTCCGAGAGCGAGTGCAGGATGAGCGGCTCGAAGGCGTTGAGCTGCAGCTGCCCGGCCTCGGCCGCCATGGTGACCGCGACGTCGTTGCCGATCACCTCGAACGCGACCTGGTTGACGACCTCCGGGATCACCGGGTTGACCTTGCCCGGCATGATCGAGGACCCGGCCTGCACCGGCGGGAGGTTGATCTCGCCGAACCCGGCGCGCGGGCCCGAGGACAGCAGCCGCAGGTCGTTGCAGGACTTCGACAGCTTCACCGCGATCCGCTTGAGCACCCCGGACAGGTGCACGAACGCCCCGCAGTCCTGGGTCGCCTCGACCAGGTCCGCGGCGGTCTGCACCGGCACCCCGGTGATCTCGCGCAGGTGCCGGCAGGCGGCCTCGGCGTAGCCGGGGGCTGCGTTGAGGCCGGTGCCGATCGCCGTCGCCCCGAGGTTGATCTCGCGCAGCAGGGCGGCGGCCTCGGTGAGCCGCTCGCGGTCCTCGCCGAGCATCACCGCGTAGGTCCCGAACTCCTGCCCGAGGGTCATCGGGACGGCGTCCTGCAGCTGGGTGCGGCCCATCTTGAGCACGTCGTGGAACTCGACGGCCTTCGCGGCGAACGCCCGCTCCAGCACGTGCATCGACTCCGAGAGCTCGCCGACGGCGAGGATCGTGGCGACGTTGACCGCGGTCGGGTAGGCGTCGTTGGTCGACTGGGACATGTTGACGTGCTCGTTGGGGTGCACGACGTCGTAGCGGCCGCGCTCGTGGCCGAGCAGCTCCAGCGCCCGGTTGGCGACGACCTCGTTGGCGTTCATGTTCGTCGAGGTCCCCGCACCCCCCTGGACGACGTCGACGACGAACTGGTCGTGCAGGGCCCCGCCCCGGATCTCGGCGCAGGCGGCCACGATCGCGTCGGCCACCTCCGGCTCCAGCAGCCCCAGCTCCCGGTTGGCCAGGGCCGCGGCCTCCTTCACCGCCGCGAGCGCCTCGATCAGGTGCGGATGGGCGGCGATGGTGGTGCCGGTGATCGGGAAGTTCTCCCGGGCCCGGGCGGTGTGCACGCCCCAGTAGGCCTCGGCGGGGACGTCGCGGTCGCCGAGCAGGTCGTGCTCGTGACGGACGGCGGTCATGCGGTCTCTCCTTCGGCGGCGGCCAGGGGGCCGGTCACCCGCAGGTCCTCGCGACCCGGCGGGAGGTGGACGCCGCACCGGGCCAGTGCGGCGGTGACGACGGGGCGCAGCGCGCGCAGCCCGCCGTCGGCGATCTTCACGGCGACGGCGGTGCCGTCGGGCAGTGCGGTGACGGTGACGGCCTCGAAACCGTCCTTGGCGAGCAGGCCGGGCACGGCGCGCATCAGCGCGGTGACCGGGCGCCGGGACCCGCCGACGAGCTCGGGGTGGCGGCGCATCCCGTCCGCGACCAGCCCGTCCGGGGTGTCCGGAGCGGCCGTCGCGAGCCGGGCCAGCGCACCGGCGAGCCCGCGCAGCGAGACGGCGAACAGCGGGGCGCCGCAGCCGTCGACGGCGGTGCGCGCGACCGCGGCCCCGGTGAGGTCCTCGACCGTGTCGCGCACCGCGACCTGCAGCGGGTGGCCGGGGTCGAGGTATCCCTCGTTCGGCCAGTCGTGCAGCAGGCAGGTGCGCAGCATCGCGGCGTGCTTGCCCGAGCAGTTCTGCGCCAGCCGCGACGGCGCCCGCCCGGCCGCGATCCAGGCGTCGCGCTCGACCTGGTCGTAGGGCAGGTCGGCGGGGTTGCCGAGCGCACCCGTGCCCAGCCCGCCGAGCAGGGCGCGGACCGCGCCGAGGTGGGCCTGCTCGCCGGAGTGGCTGGCCGCGGCGATCGCGAAGCCCGCGGGCCCGGGGCGCAGCCCGAGCCGGGCCATCGCCGCGGCCTGCAGCGGCTTCGCCGTCGAGCGGGGGTAGAAGGCGACGTCCGGGTCGCCGGCGGCGAACAGCGTCGTGCCGTCCGGGGCGAGCACCACGACCGAGCCGTGGTGCACCCCCTCGACCATGCCGTCGCGCAGCAGGTGCACCAGTGGTTCGTGGGCCGGTATCCCGGTCCGGGGCGGGGCGGCCACCCGGGTCATCGTGGGACGTCCTCTCCGTCGTCGGTGCTGTCGGCGGTGCCGAACCCGGTCCGGTCGAACGCGGACATGTCGATGCGGCCGCGGACCGCGTACCAGCCGGCGACCAGCGCGGCGACGATCACCGGCAGGCCCATGAGCGTGATGCGGCCGACCTCGTCGAAGGCCATGAGCACGACGACGGCGGCGAGGAACACCAGCGTCACGACGTGCGTGTACGGGGCGCCGGGCAGCCGGAACGCCGGGCGCGCGGTGCCCTCGCGGCGGCAGCGCCGGACGAACAGCAGGTTGCTGACCATGATCGTCGCCCAGGTGCCGAGGATGCCGATCGCGGCGAAGTTCAGGACGATCTCGAAGGCCTGCGCGGGCACCACCGCGTTCAGCCCGACGCCCGCGACGCAGACCGATGAGGTCAGCAGGATGCCGCCGTAGGGCACCCCGCGCCTGCTCATCGCGCCGGTGAAGCGGGGCGCTGAGCCGGCCGCGGCCATCGACCGCAGGATCCGGCCGGTGGTGTAGAGCCCGGCGTTGAGGCTGGACAGCGCCGCGGTGAGCACGATCAGGTTCATGATGCTGTCCGCGCCGGGCAGGCCGAGCCGGGCGAGCACGGTGACGAACGGGCTCTCCCCCGCCGTGTACTCCGTCCAGGGCAGCAGCATCGTGAGCAGCACGACCGAGCCGACGTAGAACAGCGCGATCCGCCAGACGATCGAGTTGATCGCCTTCGGCATGACCTTCTCCGGCTCCTCGGTCTCGCCCGCGGTGACGCCGACCATCTCGATCGCGGCGTAGGCGAACACCACGCCCTGCACGATCAGCACGGCCGGCAGCAGCCCGGCCGGGAGGATCCCGCCGTTGCCGGTGATCAGCGACGGGCCGGGGGTGACGCCCCCGACCGGGGTCTGCGTGGCGAGCAGCCAGATGCCCAGCAGCATGAACGCCACCAGTGCCCCGACCTTGACGATGGCGAACCAGAACTCCAGCTCGCCGAACAGCCGTACCGAGACCAGGTTGACCACGAGCACGACGGCCAGCGCGACCAGCGCGAGCACCCACTGCGGGACCGAGGTGAAGAACGACCAGAAGTGCGCGTAGAGGGCGATCGCGGTGATGTCGGCGATGCCGGTGGTCGACCAGTTGAGGAAGTACATCCAGCCCGCGACGTAGGCGCCCTTCTCCCCCATGAACTCCCGCGCGTAGGAGACGAAGGCGCCCGACGACGGCCGGTAGAGGATCAGCTCGCCCAGGGCGCGGACGACGAGGAAGGCGATGAGCCCGCACGCGGCGTAGACCAGCGCGAGCGCCGGGCCGGCCTGGGCGAGGCGGCCGCCCGCACCGAGGAACAGCCCGGTGCCGATCGCGCCGCCGATGGCGATCATGTGGATGTGGCGGGCGCGCAGGTCCTTGCGGTAGCCGTGGTCGCCGCGGTCGGCCGCGGCGGCCGGGGTCCGGGTGGTCTCGCTCATCGGGCCGCACCGCCCTCGCGGACGATCCCGGCCAGCGTCTGCTCGACGTAGCCGAGGTGCGCGGTCATCTCGGCGACGGCCCGGTCCTCCGAGCGCTCCGCGATGGCGGCGACGATCCGGCGGTGCTCGGCGTTGGACTGCTCGCGGCGGTCGCCGAGCTTGTTGAGGAACGACGACTGGGCGGCCAGCGCCTCGCGGATCTCCTCGATGACCTTGGCGAAGGCGGGGTTGCCCGAGGCGCGGGCGATCGTGATGTGGAACAGCGAGTCCAGGGCGACCCAGGTGGCGTCGTCGGTCTCGGCGTCCATCCTGGCGACGAGGTGCCACAGCTCGTCGAGGTCGGCGTCGTCGTGGCGCAGGGCGGCGTAGCCGGCGACCGGGATCTCGACGTGCCGGCGGACCTCGAACAGGTCGCGCGCGCTGTACTCGCCGAAGCTCGGGTCCTCCGACGGGCCCGTCGCGACGACGAAGGTGCCGCGCCCGGTGCGCGACTCGGTCAGGCCGAGTGCCTGCAGCCCGCGCAGCGCCTCCCGCACGACCGAGCGGCTGACCTCGAACTCCGTGCTGAGCGCCGCCTCGGCGGGCAGCTTGTCGCCGACGGGGTACTCACCCCGCTCGATGGCGGATCGCAGGTGGGACAGCACGGCCTCCATGGCGCTGACGCGACGGGGACCACGCTGTCCGGCTGTCCGGCTGTCTGACAGGTTCACGATGAAAGAGAGTGCGTCCCGGATCCGCGGGTGTCAAGCCCTCCGTCCGGACGCACCGGGCGGGGACGGGGCGGCGGCGCCGCCCCGTCCCCGGTGGCTCAGCCGCAGGTCGAGGCCGTCGGCAGGCCCGCGAACCGGGCCTCGAGGAACGGCAGCGCCCGGGCCTGCCCCTCGGGGTACCCGCCGACGTGGGTGGGCGCGACGCCGGGCCGGAACTCGACGTCGGCGCCCTGCGCGCACCACCGCCGGGCCAGCTCGCGCCCCTGCTCGAAGGGCACGATGTCGTCGGCGACGCTGTGCGCCATCAGCACCGGCACCTCGGGCGTGCGCCGCCCGATCAGCTGCTCGTCGACCCGGCTCGCGAACGGCTCCTCGTCGAGGAAGGCCGAGATCGGGCGCCCGTCGGCGGACAGCTGCTCCGAGCGCAGGCCCGGGTAGCGCACCACGGAGTCCTGGGTGCACTGCCCGCGCAGCTCGTCGACCACCCGGCGGCCGCGCTCGTTGAGCAGCTGCGGCACACCGAGGTCGGGGTAGGCGGCGTCGAAACCGGACACGGCGTAGCCGAGCAGCGCGACGTACGGGCCGCCGTCGAGGAACCGGCCGGTCGCGCGCAGGTCGGCCGGGACGGCACCGGCGTAGGCGCCGACCAGGTCCAGCTCGGGCGCGTACTCCGGTGCCAGCTCGGCGGCCGCGGCGGACGCGCCGCCGCCCTGGGAGTAGCCGTAGAGCGCGGCCGGGGAGTCCGCCGGGATCCCGACGCCGGCCTGCGGCGCCGCGCGCAGCACGTCGAGCAGCGCGTGGGCCTGCGCGGCCCGGTTCACGTAGGTGTGCTCGCCGGGCGTGCCGAGCCCCTCGTAGTCGGTGACGGCGACGGTGTACCCGGCCGTGAGCAACGACGCGACCGCGGGGGCCTCGTACTCGGTGCCCGCCTGCAGCTGGCGCGACGGCGCGCACCGGTCGGCCAGGCCCTGGGTGCCGGCCGCGAAGCCGACCAACCGGGCCGGGCCGGGCCGGGGCAGGACCGGGGTGAGCACGATGCCGCTGACCGTGGTCGGCCGGTCCTCGGTGTCGAGGCTGCGGTAGAGGATGCGCGTCGCGCTCGCCGCGGGCAGCAGCGGCACCGTGACCCGCTCCGCGGACACCACCGACCCGGGACCCTCGCCCCGCTCCGGCGACGCCAGTGCCTGCGGCACGGCGACGACGGCCGCCACGACCGCCACCACCCCTGCCACGACCGTCGCCCGCAACCTCGTCGTCACGCCGTCCCCCGTTCGTCGACCTACCGAGGGGTAACGATCACCGGGCCGGGAGGGAACGGACGTCCCCGCACCGCCGGTGCGCAACGGGGTCCGGCACGTGATCGGCGACGTTCGGGACGGCGGGGGACGGATCCTCCCGGCGCGGGGCGGCCGCGGGCGCCGTGCCATCGTGATGACGTGCTCGCCGTGCCGGCCCGTCTCCCACTCGGGTCGGGCGTCACCGTCGCCGCGGTCGCCGTCCTGGCGACGGCCGCGCTGGCCGCGTACCTGCGGGGCCGCTCCCGGCGGCACCCGGTGGCGAGCGCGGTCGCGCTCCCGGCCGTCGTCGCGCTCGTGGTGCTGGCCGCCGCGCTCGGGGTCAACTCCTGGTTCGGCTTCTACCCCACCCCCGCCTCGCTGGCCGCGGGCCCGGACCGCGGCGGCCTGCCCGCGCCGCCGCCCCCGCCGGTGACCGGCCCGGGGCGCGACACCGTGCTGCGCGTCGACGGCCGCGACGTCGCGGTGCACCTGCCCCCCGGCTACGACGACGCGCTGGCCCACCCCGCCCTGGTCTGGACCGGCCCCGGCGACCCGGCCGCCGCCGTCGACGCCGCGGTGACCGCGGGCCGGATGCCGCCGGTCGTGCTGTTCCGGACGGCGACGGTGCCGGTCGCGCACCTGCGCGCCGCCGCCGCGGCGGCCGGGACCCCCGTCCTGCGCACCGACCGGGCGGCCTGGGCGATCGCCGGGCCGCCGGAGGGAACCGGCTGCCCGCTGGCCCGGGCGCTGGCCGAGCGCGCGGACGTCGCCGTCGCCGCCGGACCGCCCGGCGACGCGGAGTGCCCGTCCCCCGCGTCCGGTTCGCCCGATCCGCTGGACCTGGTCGTGCTGCGGAGCGGGGCCGGGGAGGATCCGGTGCCGGGCGCACCCGGTCCCGGTCCGGCGCTAGCGTCGAGCACCGTGCGGACCGCGCCCGGCACGGCGGCGTCCGACGTCGTCTCCGCCGAGCTCGACGCGCTCGGGGCACGCCTGCCGGGCGCGCTCGCGCGCACGGCCGGCGGCGCGGCGCCGGCGCCGGAACCGACAGGAGGATCGCGTGACGGGGTCTGACAGCTCCGGACCGGACGACGACGGGCAGGTCCGCACCCGCGGTGCCGGACCCGCGCCGGACCCGGAGGCCCGCCGCCGCCGGCTGTCCGAGGCCGCGGTCGTCCGGGCCGTGGTGTGGGCGGCGCGCATCGTCGGGCTGATGACCGTCGTCGCGGCCGTCCTGCCGGCCCCCCGGCGGGTGCTCGGCGGCGAGCTGCGCAGCACGCTGGGCCTGCCCGCGGGCGTCGGCCTCGCCTCGCTGGTCGTGACCGCGCTGGCGGGCGTCGGGCTGTTGCTGCTGGCCACCGGGCTGCGGCGGCGCAAGCAGCGCGCCTGGTGGGTCGCCACCGCGACGACGACGTTCCTCGTCGTGGTCAACGGGCTGCACGTGCTCGACCAGCGCCGCGGGATCGGCCCGGCCGTGCTCGTGCTCGCGCTGCTGGCCGCGCTGGTCGCGACCCGGCGCTACTTCGTCGCCCGCCAGGACCCGGGCGGCCTGGGCCGCTCGGTGCGCTCGCTGGTGCAGTTCGGCCTGTCGGGCTTCCTCATCGTGTGGGTGCTGCTCGCGCTCAACCCGCGCCGGCTGCTCGGCGACCCGTCGATCCCGGCGCAGGCCGCGCACGCCGCGCTGTCGCTGATCGGCGTCACCGGGCCGGTGGAGTTCGCGCCGCACGCGGCCTGGCTCGACGACCTGACCTCGGCGATCGGGCTGACCTTCGGCGTCGTCGCGGTGGTCGTCGCCGGGTACCACCTGCTGCGCTCGCCGGAGCCGCGGCCGTCGCTGGACCCCGACGACGAGCAGCGCCTGCGCGCGCTGCTCGACCGGCGCGACGGCGACTCCCTCGGCTACTTCGCGCTGCGCCGGGACAAGGCCGCGGTGTTCGCCCACGGCGGGAAGTCCGCGGTGTCATACCGGGTGCTGGCCGGCGTCGCGCTCGCCTCGGGCGACCCGATCGGCGACGTCGGCGCCTGGCCCGGCGCCATCGAGGCGTTCCTCGACGGCTGCACCCGCTACGGCTGGTCCCCCGCGGTGCTCGGCTGCTCCGAACGCGGCGCGACGGCGTGGTCCAAGGCCGGCCTGGACGCCCTGGAGCTCGGCGACGAGGCCGTGCTGGAGACCGCGTCGTTCGGCCTGGACGGGCGCCCGATGCGCGGGGTCCGCCAGACCGTCGCCCGGATGCAGCGTCTCGGCCACACCGTCGAGGTGCACCGGCTGCGCGAGGTCGACGAGGTCGAGCGCATGCGCATCGCCGAGCGCGCGCACCGCTGGCGCGGCGCCGAGGACGAGCGCGGGTTCTCGATGGCGTCCTCCCGGGTCGCGGACCCCGCCGACACCGATGCGGTGATCGTCACCGCGCTGCGCGAGGGCGAGCCGACCGGGATGCTGCAGCTGGTCCCCTGGGGCCCGGACGGGCTGTCGCTGGACCTCATGGTCCGCGAGCCCGACGCCGACAACGGCGTCAACGAGCTGATGATCGCCGAGCTCATGGCGGCCGCGAAGGGCCTCGGGGTGACCCGGGTGTCGCTGAACTTCGCGATGTTCCGCTCCGCGCTGGAACGCGGCGAGCGGATCGGTGCGGGCCCGGTCGCCCGCGGCTGGGCGCGGGTGCTGCGCCTGGCGTCGCGCTGGTGGCAGATCGACTCGCTCTACCGGTTCAACGCGAAGTTCCGGCCCGCCTGGTACCCGCGCTACGTGCTGTTCCCCGCGGTGCGCGACCTGCCGCGGATCCTGTTCGTCGTGCTCGAGGCCGAGGGCTTCGGCGGCCGCCCGCCGGCGCTGCTGCGGCTGCTGCGCCGGTGACCGGGCCGGGCACGTCGTGATCCACGCCTCCGAGCTGCGCCTCGACGTCGGCGCCGCGGCCGTGCTGCCCGCCGTCGCGGCGCTGCTGCTGCTCGTGGTCACCGGCGGGACCCGGCACCGGCTCCGCCGGGCCGGGCGCACGCTGCTCGCCGTCTCCTCGACGGTGGCCGTGCTGCTGGCCTGCGGCGCGACGGCGAACCTGCTCGGCGGGTTCTTCCCCACCGTCGGCTCGCTGATCGGCTCCTCCCCCGACCCCGGCGAGGGCTCGGTCGCCGACGTCGGCCCGGACGGGGCCGGCCTGCAGGCCGCCCTCCCCCTGGTCGCGGCGCGCTCCGCCCAGGGGCTCGGGTCCACCCTGCACCTGACCCTGCACGGGCCCGCGTCGGGCATCGACCGCGACGCCGACGTCTACCTGCCGCCCGGCTACACCGAGCACCCGGGGCTGCGGTTCCCGGTCGTCGAGTGGCTGCCCGGTTTCCCCGGCGAACCGCGCGAGGTCGCGGCCCTGTTCCGGGTGCCCGACGTGCTCGACGCGGCCGTCGCCGCCCACCGCATCCCGCCGGTGGTGATGGTGGTCCCCGACATCAACGGCGAGCCCCGGTTCGGCCACGACCAGGAGTGCGTCGACGCCCAGCACGGCGCCCGCGACGACACCTACCTGACCACCGACCTGGTGGGCTGGACGGCCCGGCACCTGCGGGTGCGCACCGACCGCGGCGCGTGGGCGCTGGCCGGCTGGTCCTCGGGCGGCTACTGCGCGATGAACCTGGCCCTGCGCCACCCGCGCACCTACGGCCTGGCCGTCAGCCAGAGCGGCTACGACCGCACCCCCGACGACGTCGTCACCGGGGAGCTGTTCGCCGGGCGCCCCGACCTGGCCGCCGCCAACGACGTCGTCGCGCTGCTGGGCGAGCGCCCCGCTCCGCTGGCGATGCTGGTCACCGCGGGCACCGACGAGCCCGACGAGCGCGCCGCCGCCGAGCGGATCCGCGCCGCCGCCGGGCCGCCGGTCTCGGTGGACACCCGCGTCTACCCGGGTGGGGGACACAACCAGAACGCCGTCCGCGCGCAGCTGCCGGACCTGGTGGACTGGCTGGGGGCACACCTGCTGCCGCCGCTGGCCCCGGCCGCGGCACCGGCGGCGGGCGTCACGATCGACGACGGGCCCGGGGTGCCGCAGCGCGAGCTGCCGGTCCCGGACCCCTGAGGAGGGGAACGGACGTGGTCTGGGAGGGCGTCGGGACGCTGCTGCTCGTGGGCGGGCTGCTCGCCGGGGTGGTGTGGGTCGTGGTCGCGGCCGGGGTCGGCTCGATCCCCACGGTGGTGCACGGGCTGGCGTTGTGGGTGCTGGTGCCGCTGGCCTGGCTCGGGTCGCTGGGCGTGGTGCTCGCCGGAGGCACCGTCGGCACCGGGTGGGCGGTGCTGCTGGGGCTGCTCGCGGTCACCGCGGTGCTGTGCGTGCTGGGCCGGATGCGGGTGTCGCGGCGCGGCTGACCCGCGTCCGGACGGGGTGCCGCCGTCGTCGCGGGACCTCCCGGACCGCGTCGCGCCGGGCCACACCCGACAATGACGGCGTGGACTTCCGTTCCAGCTACCGACACCACTTCCTGCGGACCGCCGCCGCGACGCTGCACACGACGATGGCCGACCCGGCCGCGAACGCCGCGGCCGTGCTGGAGACCGCCCGCGCGTGCGCCGACGAGGGCGTCGGGCTGGTCGTGTTCCCGGAGCTGACGCTGTCGGGCTACTCCATCGAGGACGTCCTGATGCAGGACACCCTGCTCGAGGCCGTCGAGCGCGAGCTGCTCGCGCTGGCCGCGGCGACCGCGGACCTGCTGCCGGTGCTCGTCGTCGGGGCGCCGCTGCGGCACCGCCACCGGCTCTACAACTGCGCGGTCGTGCTCCACCGCGGGCGGATCCTGGGCGTGGCGCCGAAGTCGTACCTGCCGACGTACCGGGAGTTCTACGAGCGCCGCCAGACCGCGCCCGGCGACGACGTGCGGGGCGCGACGATCCGGCTCGGCGGGGCCGAGCTGCCCTTCGGCACCGACCTGCTCTTCGCCGCCGAGGACCTGCCCGGCTTCGTGCTGCACGCCGAGGTCTGCGAGGACTACTGGGTGCCGGTCCCGCCGTCGGCCGAGGCCGCGCTCGCCGGGGCGACGGTGCTGGCGAACCTGTCCGGCTCGCCGATCACCGTCGGCCGCGCCGACACCCGCCACCTGCTGTCGCGCTCGGCGTCGGCCCGCTGCCTGGCCGCCTACGTCTACGCCGCGGCCGGCGAGGGCGAGTCCACCACGGACGTCTCGTGGGACGGCCAGACCATGATCTACGAGAACGGCGAGCTGCTCGCGGAGTCCGGGCGCTTCCCGCAGGGCCCGCGGCGCAGCGTCGCCGACGTCGACCTGGACCTGATCGCGGCCGAGCGACGCCGCCAGGGCACCTTCGACGACAACCGCCGCACCCACGCCGCCCGCACCGACGCCGTCCGCACGGTGGCGTTCCGGCTCGACCCGCCCGGCCACGACATCGGGCTGCGCCGCACCGTGGAGCGCTTCCCGTTCGTGCCCGCGGACCCGGCGCGGCTGGAGCAGGACTGCTTCGAGGCGTACTCGATCCAGGTCTCCGGGCTGGAGCAGCGGCTGCGCGCGATCGGGCAGCCGAAGGTCGTGATCGGGGTGTCCGGCGGGCTGGACTCGACGCACGCGCTGATCGTCGCGGCGCGGGCGATGGACCGGCTCGGACGGCCGCGCACCGACATCCTGGCCTTCACCATGCCGGGGTTCGCGACCTCGGACCACACCCGCGACAACGCCGTCGCGCTGTCGAAGGCGCTCGGGGTCACCTTCGCGACCATCGACATCACCGGCACCGCCCGCACGATGCTGTCCGAGATCGACCATCCCTTCGGCCGGGGCGAACCCGTCTACGACGTGACCTTCGAGAACGTGCAGGCCGGGCTGCGGACCGACTACCTGTTCCGGCTGGCGAACCAGCGCGGCGGCATCGTGCTCGGCACCGGCGACCTGTCCGAGATCGCACTGGGCTGGTCCACCTACGGCGTCGGCGACCAGATGTCGCACTACAACGTCAACGGCGGCGTGCCCAAGACGCTGATGCAGCACCTGATCCGCTGGGTGATCAGCTCCGAGCAGTTCCCGCAGGAGGTCTCCGACGTCCTGCGGTCGGTGCTGGACACCGAGATCACCCCCGAGCTGGTCCCGTCGGACGGCACCACCGAGGTGCAGTCCAGCCAGGCCACCGTCGGGCCGTACGCGCTGCAGGACTTCACGCTCTGGTACACGCTGCGGCACGGGTTCCGGCCGTCGAAGATCGCGTTCCTGGCCGGGCACGCCTGGTCCGACGCGTCCGCCGGCGCCTGGCCGCCCGGGTTCCCCGACGACGAGCGGCCCGAGTACTCCCCGGCGGAGATCCGCCGGTGGCTGCAGGTGTTCGCGCGCCGGTTCTTCCAGTTCGCGCAGTTCAAGCGCTCGGCGCTGCCGAACGGGCCGAAGGTGTCGGCGGGCGGCGCGCTGTCCCCGCGCGGGGACTGGCGGGCGCCCTCGGACCTGTCGGCGACGATCTGGCTCGACGAGATCGAGCGGGAGGTGCCGCAGGACTGACCGCCGACGGCGGGTGTGCCGTTCACACGGTCGGCGCACCGGTGGTGCGTGTCGCCGCGTGAACGACACCGGCCGCCGATCGGAGCAACGGCTCGTCGAGCGAGTGGCGGCGCCCTGTGGGTGAGCCGGTCGAGCGGGACCCCCCGGCCCGCGCGACGACGGGCCGGACCGGCACCTCCCGCGGGCGTCCCGAGCAGCGGCGATGAGGCGTCCACTGTGGATCGCGCGGGCCGCGGGCCGGCGCCCCCCGCCCCGCGGGAGCGGGTGAACCGGACCACTACTGTCCCGGTCAATCGACCTGGAGGTGAGTCGTGGCGCTCGCGAACATCCTGTCCGAGATGCCGGATCTGCTGGAGCGGACCCTGGCGGAGCACACCCCCGACGCGCAGGGCTTCTGCCGTGAGTGCCGGGACGCGACGGGCGTCAGCGCCGTGTGGCCGTGCGTCACCCGCGAGCTCGCCGAGCAGGCCCGCTCGATGTCCGGCGGCGCGCCGGCCGCCACCGCACCGGCCGAGGGCACGGTCGCCGGGCGGCGCCGGGCCCGCGACCTGTCGGCCCCGGCCGCGAACGGCCGGCACCGCTCGGCCTGAGCCGGGCCCCGGCGCCCCGGGCATCGGGGCGCCGGACCGGTCAGGACAGCCGCGCCGGCGCGTCCGGCCGGTGCGTCTCGCGGATAAGCACGATCGCGACCAGCGAGATCACCGCGACGACGACCATGTAGGCGGCCACCGCCGTCGACGACCCGAAGGACTGCTGCAGCGCGGCCGCGATGAGCGGCGCGAAGCCGCCGCCGAGCACCGCGCCCACGGCGTAGGAGAACGAGGCGCCGCTGTAGCGGAAGCGGGCCTCGAACATCTCCGCGAACAGCGCGGACTGCGGGCCGTAGGACAGGCCGAGCCCCACCGTCAGCACGACGACGGCGAGCACCATCGCCGCGAACGCCGCGGTGTCGAGCAGCAGGAAGAACGGCACCGGCCAGACGACCAGCAGCACCGAGCCGACCAGGTACGCGCGCTTGCGCCCGACCCGGTCGGACCAGACGGCGCCGGCGACGATGCTGACCAGCCAGCTCAGCGACCCGATGATCACGACGAGGATCATCGTGTTGCGCGGGACCCCGAGCACCTGCGTGCCGTAGGACAGCAGGTAGGCCAGGAAGATGTAGCCGATCGCGTTGTTGGCCACGAAGCTCACCGAGGCCAGGACGAGCTCGCGCGGGCGCTCGCGGAACACCTCGAGGATCGGGGCGCGGCTGCGGCCGCGGCTCTCGCGCAGCATCGCGAACACCGGGCTCTCCTCGACCCGCAGCCGGATCATCAGGCCGACGACGACGAGCACGATCGACAGCAGGAACGGGATCCGCCAGCCCCACGCCGCGAACTGCTCGGGCGTCGTCACGTTGGAGACGACGAGGAACACCAGCTGGGCCAGGATCAGCCCGGCGGGCACCCCGATCTGCGGGAACGAGCCGTAGCGCCCGCGCCGACCGGGCGGGGCGTGCTCGACCGACATCAGCGCCGCGCCGCCCCACTCGCCGCCGGCCGACAGCCCCTGCAGCAGGCGCAGCACGACCAGCAGCACCGGCGCCGCGACGCCGATCCGGTCGTAGGTGGGCAGCAGCCCGACGCCGACGGTCGCGACGCCCATGAGCAGCAGCGAGAACACCAGCATCTTCTTGCGGCCGACCCGGTCACCGAAGTGCCCCCACACGATGCCGCCGAGCGGCCGCGCGACGAGCCCGACGCCGAGCGTCGCGAACGCGGCCAGTGTCCCGGACGCCGGGGAGAGGGTGGAGAAGAACTGGCTGTTGAACACCAGGGCGGCGGCCGTGGCGTAGATGAAGAAGTCGTACCACTCGATCGTCGTGCCGATCGCGCTGGTGGCGGCCACCCGGCGCACCTGCGCCGGTGTCGAGCCGGTCGTGTCCGCGGCGCTCGTCGGGCCGGCGCCGGGCGCGGCGTGCTGCTCGGTCATGCGTCCTCCCCTGGCCGGGACTCCGTCGTCCCGGACCCGCGCCACCTTTGCACCGAACGTCCGGTCGGGTAAAGACGTCCGCCGGTTCCGGTCCGCACCTTTCGCCGCACGTCCCCGCGCGGTCGTCGCCCCGACACCGGTCTCATATCGGACATCGGCGGACATTCGCTACCGTCGGGTCACGGATCACGCGGTCCGGTTCCCCCGACGGGCAGGGATCCCCCGATCCCGGCGCTCCCCCGCAGCCCGGCCGTCCCGCGTGCTGCGAGGAGACCCCGTCGTGCCCCGACACCGACATCGGGCGCAGGCCGAGCTGCGTCCCGGCCTGCGTCACGTCGCCACCGCCGCCGCCGTGGCGAGCGGTGCGCTCGCCGTCGTCACGCCCGTCACCGGGCTGGAGCTGGGCCAGGCCCGGACCGAGCTGCGCCTGGCCTCCTCCGACGTCCCCGACGGGGCCGCGACCGGTCCCGACGACGCGGACGCCCCCCGGTCCGCGCCGGTGTTCGGCGCGGAGATCGTGCGCGGGACCGGCCTGCTCGACCCGGCCGCCGACGCGAGCCTGGACGCCGCGCGCAAGGCCCGGCAGCTCGCGCAGGACGCGGCCGACCGGGCGCGCGAGGCCGCCGAGCTCGCCGCGCGCGGGCTGGGCGACCCCGCGTGCGGGCTCGACGTCAGCGACCTCGGCGCGGTGAAGAGCTGGGTCTCCGACGCCGCGGAGTTCCTCGGCTGCGCCTACGGCGAGTCCGACCTGATCGGCGTCGCGAACCGGGCCAACGCCTCGGACCACCCCACCGGCCACGCCCTCGACATCATGGTGCGCGGCGAGAAGGGCGACCGGATCGCCGAGTGCACCGTCGAGAACGCCGAGGAGCTCGGCGTGAAGTACGTGATCTGGGAGCAGGCCATCAACCACGGCTCCGGGTGGTCGTCGATGGAGGACCGCGGCGGCGACACCGCGAACCACTACGACCACGTGCACATCTCGTTCGAGCGCGACGCCGGCTCCGGCGACCCGGACCTGTCCCGCTGCGCGTGACCCCCCGGGCGGACCGGCCGGTCCGCCCGGGGCGCCCGCGTGCTCAGACGCCGATCTTCGCCGGGCGGCCGTCCTTCAGGTGCCGGATCGCGACGACCGCGGGCCGCGGCTGGGCCGCACCGCCGTCGGGCCAGTGCGACGCGGGCTGCGCCGGCGAGGCGTCGTCGACGTCGCCGGGGTGCTGAACCGAGACCAGCACGAAGTCCTCCGTCACGACCGGCCCGCAGCACTCCGCCCCCACCGGGACCGAGGCGAACAGCCGGGTCGAGCCGCGCTGCGGGCCCTCCAGCACGACGCCGTAGAGGCCGTCGTTGATCTCCAGCGCCTGGGTGGAGTCGGTGGCGACCCAGAGGTTGCCGTACGGGTCGAACGCGACGTTGTCCGGCGAGGTGATCGGGCTGACCTGCGACTTGTCGAACCCGCCGAAGTACGTCGACGGGTCCTGCGGATTCCCGCACACCAGCAGGATGGTCCAGCCGAAGGTGGCCGCCGCGGGGTCGTCGCGGGTCTCGGTCAGCTCGATGACGTGCCCGTGCTGGTTCGCGTTGCGCGGGTTCGCCTCGTCCGCAGCGGCCTTGGCGCCCGCCTTGCCGCGGTCGGAGTTGTTGGTGCAGGCGATGTAGACCCGGCCGGTGCGCGGGTTGGGCTCCACGTCCTCCGGGCGGTCCATCTTGGTCGCGCCCAGCGTGTCCGCCGCGAGCCGGGTGAACACGAAGACGTCGGCGACGCTCATCCCCGGCACGAAGGACCGGGTGGTCGACGCCAGCGGCTTCCACTGCCCGCCGCCGTCGAAGCGGCCGTCGCGCGGCAGCGCCCCGGTCCCGGTGATCTCCGCGGGCGGGCTGTCCCCGGTGAAGACGGCGACGTAGAGCGTCCCCGAGGAGAGCAGCGTCGCGTTGTGCTCGCGCGCGGCCCGGCTGGTGCCGCGGCGCATGCGCTTGTCGGAGACGAACTTGTAGACGTAGTCGAAGCGCTCGTCGTCGCCCATGTAGACGACCGGGCGGCCGTCGCGGGTCAGCGTGACGGTCGCGCCCTCGTGCTTGAACCGGCCGAGCGCGGTGTGCTTGACCGGCTTCGACGACGGGTCGTGCGGGTCGATCTCGACGATCCAGCCGAAGCGGTTCGCCTCGTTCGGCTCGCGGCGCAGGTCCCAGCGCGGGTCGGCGTTCTCCCACTTGCGCTCCGAGGGTCCCTCGGCGATGCCGTAGCGCTTCGCGCGCTCGTCGGTGACCGGGCCGGAGGCGAAGTAGCCGTTGAAGTTCTCCTCGCCGGACAGGAACGTCCCCCACGGGGTCGTGCCGCCCGCGCAGTTGCCGACCATGCCGCGCACCGCGCGCCCGGTCGGGTCGGCCGTCGTGCGCAGCACCGCGGCACCCGCGGCGGGGCCGTCGAACACCATCTCGGTGTCGGCGGTGATGCGGCGGTTCAGCGTCCCGGCGCGGTCGTGGCGGAGCTCGCCGGTGCGCGCGTCGCGGGTCACCTCGACGATCCCGCCGCCGTGTGCGGCCATGCCGATCCGGATCTGCTCCTCGGTGGGGGCGTCGGCGTCGTAGTCGCGGAACATCAGCGGCTCGAGGGTGTACTCGTGGTTGGAGTACAGGACGAACCGGCGGCCGGGGCCGTCGATCGGCAGGATGCCGCAGAAGTCGTTGTTGTAGCCGAACTGGCGGGCCTGGGCGGCCGCGGTCTGGTTGTCGAAGTCGAACTCGGGGGCGTCGGGGAACAGCGGGTCGCCCCAGCGGATCACCACGTTGTCGGCGTAGCCCGGCGGCACGCGGACCGCGTCGTCCAGGTTCGGGGCGACGGTGTCGTAGGCCAGGCCGCGCGGCGGGGCGGCGGGCGCCGGGCGCGGGCCGGCCGGGTCGGCGCCGAGCGGGTGCGCCGGGGCGGGCGCCGCGGCGGCCGCCGTCCCGGACAAGGCGGCGCCCGCCCCCGCGGTCAGGCCCAGCACCGCACCGGCGCGGAGCATGCCGCGCCGGTCGAGCACGGTCTGCAGGACGTCGCCGAAGTAGCCGTTGGACGAGGTGTTCGGCTCCGGCGAGGCGCAGGCGTCGCCGCACTTGTAGCGGCAGGTCAGCCCCTGCCGGCCGCGGTGGCGGTCGAGCAGCGGGAGCAGGCGGCGGGACGGGGCCACGGTCGTCTCCTGGTGGGTGGTGGGATCGCGCGGTCCGGACGGTTCGGGTCGATCCGTCCGGTTCCCCGCATCACAGCAGCCGCATCCACCCGACGGGTGAGGGTCGGGTGGACAGGAGATGAACGCGTCACCCGGTGGCCGGTGGTCTCGCTCACCCGGCGCGACGACGGACGGCGCGGCCACCCGGACGGGGAGCCGCGCCGTGGGGGCACGGACCGGGGCGGGCGGACGCCACGCCCCGGCCCGGCGGGATCAGACGATGCCCTGGCGGGCGGCGGTGTAGACGATCTCGGTGCGGCGGCGCACCTCGAGCTTGTCGCGCAGGTTGCGGACGTGGAACTTGACCGTGGCCTCGGAGATCCGCAGCCGGGTCCCGATCTCGCGGTTGGACATGCCGACCGCGAGCAGCCGCAGCACCTGGTTCTCCCGGTCGGTGAGCAGCGAGGTCTTGCACAGGTCCGGGCCCGGCGCCGGGACGGGGTCCGGCTCGCGCAGGACCTGCAGCGGGCCGGCACCCGCGGTGCCCGGGTCGAACACTCCCTCGCCGCGCAGCACGGCGCGCAGCGCGCGCACGATCTCCGCGGTGTCGGCGCCCTTGCGCAGGTAGCCGTGCACGCCCAGGCGCACGGTGCGCATCATCGAGTCCCGGTCGCGGCACCCGGTCAGCACCAGCACCTTGGTCCCGCGGCAGCGCTCCAGCAGCGCGCGCACCAGGTCCAGGCCGGGCCGCTCGTCGCGGCCGAACTCGATGTCGACGACGATCGCGTCGGGCCGGGAGCGCTCGGCGGCCATCAGCGCGTCGCGCGGCGACGCGGCCTCACCGGCCGGGGCCAGGTCCGGCTCGGCGGTCAGCAGGGCGCGCAGCCCGTGCCGGACGACCGGCTCGGAGTCGACGACCAGCACCCGGGCCGCCCGGCGGATGACGTCGGCGCCGTCGGCCCCCCGGGTCCCGCGCAGGTCGGTGGCCTCACGAACGGCTTCGAGCGTCATCGCTGTCCTCCGGTGGGTCGTCGCGTCATCGCGGGGACGCCGCCCGGCGTCCCGATCGCGGCAACCGTAAGGAGCGCCACGTTGCCCGCACGTTGCGCGCGACCGGACGCCCGTCCCGACGGAGCGTGATCATCCGATCGCACCCCGGGTACCGGCCTCGCGCAGCGGGTATGCTCTCGGTCCCGGGCGCGGCCCGGGGCGACCGCCCCGCGACGACGCGGGGGTCGGACGGACCAGGGCACCCGTCGGTGCCCCCGGCCCTGACGGGAGGCGACGTGCTCGACGCCGACGGCGGCACGTCCGCCGAGGAACTGGTCGCGGACGCGAACCGGCTGCGCCGCATCTACGACGACGGTCTCGGCTCCGGTGGCGCCGAAGGTGCCCCGCGGCCCGTGGTGTCGGACTCCTGGCAGCGCAGCCTCGCCGCGCACATCGACCCGGAGAACCGGCTGCCCCCGCTGGTCTACCGGGCCGACGAGCTGCGCGAGGTCCGCGAGCACCATCCGCTGCACGCCGTCATGCCGCTGCTGCGCACGACGCTGGTCAGCATCGCCGACGAGGCCATGCACGTCATGCTGGTGACCGACGCCGACGGCCACGTCCTGTGGCGCGACGGCGCGCACGGCCTGCTGCACTCCGCCGACGACGTCGGCCTGGTCGAGGGGACCCGCTGGGCCGAGGAGGCCATCGGGACGAACGCGATGGGCACCGCGCTGGCCGTCGACCAGCCGGTCCGCATCCACTCCGCCGAGCACCTGGTGCGGACCTACCACGACTGGACCTGCGTCGCGGCGCCCGTGCACGACCCCGACACCGGCGACACCATCGGCGCGATCGACATCTCCGGGCCGCTGCACACCGTGCACCCGGCGCTGGTGCAGCTGGTCACGGCGACCGCGCACCTGGCGGAGAACCAGCTGCGGGTGCGCCTGGCCATCGCCGACGAGCGGCTGCGGGTGCGCAACATGCCGCACCTGGCCGCCCTGCGCGGGGCGGAGGGCGCGCTGCTGTCGCCGTCCGGGCGGGTCATCGCGAGCGAGCCCTACGGCCGCTTCCCCGAGCGGATCCGGCTCACCGAGGGGATGGACCGGGTACAGCTCGGCGACGGCCGGGAGATGGCCGTCGAGCGCCTGTCCGAGGGCTACCTGCTGGTGCCGCCGTCGCGCCGCGGCCGGGTCGTCGCGAGCGTGCCCGAGCGCGGCACGCGCTCGCTGGAGCTGCGCTTCACCGGTGGCGGCGGGCCGCGCGTCACGCTCGACGGCGAGGAGATGGCCGCGACGCTGCGCCCCGCGGAGATCCTCACCGCGCTCGCGCTGCACCCCGACGGCCTGTCCGGCGACCAGCTGACCCTCATGCTCTACGGCGACGACGGCAACCCGACCACCGTCCGCGGGGAGATCCACCGGCTGCGGTCCTCGCTGGGGGCCGACCTGCTGCTCACCCGGCCCTACCGGCTCGCCACCGGGCCGGAGGCGGACTTCCTGCACCTGCGCTCGGCGCTGCGCGACGGCCGGGTGGCCGACGCCCTCGACGCCTGCCACGGCGAGCTGCTGCCCCGCTCGGACGCCCCCGCGGTGCGCGAGCTGCGCGACGAGCTCGTCGCCGGGCTGCGCCACGCCGTGCTCGCCGCCGACGACGTCGAGCTGCTGCACCGCTTCGCCGGGCATCCGCTGGGCACCGAGGACCTCGAGGTCCACGAGCGGCTGCTGGAGCTGCTGGACCGCGAGGACCCGCGCCGCGCCGCCGTCGCCGCGCGGGCCGAACGCCTGCTGGACTGAGCCCGCGCCGCCGGGTGCCCCGCACGCCGCGGGGCACCCGGACGGTCAGGACTGCGCGGCCAGCGGGCTGTCCGGCTCGGGCTCCAGCTCGCCCGCCCGCCACAGCGCGGCGTAGCGCCCGCCGGCGCGGACGAGCTCGTCGTGCGGGCCCTGCTCGACGATCCGCCCGCCGGAGAGCACCACGATCCGGTCCGAGCGGCGCGCGGTCTGCAGCCGGTGCGCGACGACGAACGCGGTCCGCCGCGACGCCACCCGCTCCCCGGCCGCGAGCACGGTCGCCTCGGTCGCCGGGTCCAGTGCGGCCGTCGCCTCGTCGAAGATCAGCACGTCCGGGTCGACGAGCTCGGCGCGGGCCAGCGCCACCAGCTGCCGCTGGCCCGCGGACAGGCCCTGCCCGCGCTCCCCGACCGGGGTGCGGAAGCCCTGCGGCAGCGAGCGCACCAGGCCCAGCGCGCCGACCGCGCGGGCCGCCGCCTCGATCCGCTCGGGCTCCGCGTCGGGGCGGCCGTAGGCGATGTTGGACGCCACGTCCCCGGTGAACAGGTGCGCCTCCTGCGGCACCACGCCGAGCCGCGAGCGGTAGTCGGCCAGCGGGAAGCGGCGCACGTCGACACCGTCGACGCGGACCTCGCCGTCGCCGGTGTCGTAGAACCGGGCGAGCAGCTTGATCAGCGTGGACTTGCCCGCACCGGTCGCGCCGACGAGCGCGACGGTCTCCCCCGCCCGCACGCGCAGCGACACGTCGTCGAGCGCGGGGGTCGCCACGCCCGGATAGCGGAACGTCACGTGGTCGAGCTCGACCTCGCCGCGCAGCCGGGCCGGCACCGCGGCCGGGTGCTCCGGCGCGTCCGGGACCGACGTGGGCGTGCGCAGCAGCTCGGAGATCCGGTTCAACCCGACCCGGGCCTGCTGGTAGCCGTCGAACACCTGCGACAGCTGCTGCACCGGCCCGAAGAACAGCGTCAGGTACAGCAGGAACGCGGTCAGCACGCCCGGGGTGATGTCCCCGCCGACGATCCGGGTGCCGCCGACGAACAGCACCACGGCCGTCGCGACGTCGGACAGGAACGCCACGAACGGGAAGTACGTGGCGATGTAGCGCTGCGCGCGCAGCCGCGAGCGGCGGTAGGCGTCCGAGCGCTCCCCGAACCGGGCGTAGCTGAGGTCCTCGCGGACGTAGGCCTGCGCGATGCGCACCCCGGACACGTTCTCCTGCAGGTCGGCGTTGACCACGCTGACCCGCTCGCGGGCCTCGGCGTAGGCCCGCGAGGAGAACCGGCGGAACACCACGGTCCCGAGCACGAGCAGCGGCAGCAGCCAGCCCAGCGCGTAGAGCGCCAGCTCCGGGTCGGTGAGCACCAGCGCGGTCGCGACCCCGCCGATGGTCAGCAGGCTGACGACGGCCTGCGCGAGCCCGGTCTGCAGGAACGTGGACATGGCGTCCACGTCGGTGGTCATCCGGGTCATGATCCGGCCGGACAGCTCGCGCTCGTAGAAGTCCAGCCCGAGCCGCTGCAGGTGCGCGTAGCTGCGCAGCCGCAGCAGGTAGAGCAGGCTCTCCCCGGCGCGGGCGGTGACCAGCGTCTGGAACCCGACGACGACCGCGTCCGCGACGACGATCAGCAGCCCGGCCAGCGCCGCCAGCACCAGCACCCGGGTGGCGCCGGTGGCGATGCCGTCGTCGACGGCGATCCGGGCGATGTTGGGCAGGGCCAGGGTGGCCAGCGCGTCCGCGGCCATCAGGGCGACGCCCAGCACGAGCAGCCCGCGCACCGGGCGCAGCAGCGAACCGAGCCGGAACCGCGGGTCCGGCGCGGTCGGGTCGCCGCCGCCGCGCAGCCGCGGCGTCTCGTCCGCCGGGGGCAGCGCCGCGACGGACTCGAGCAGCTCCGGCGTCGCGCTGATGCCACCGGCCCAGCCCGCGGCGCCGCCGCCCCCGTCGCGCCCCAGCGCCCGGTCGGGGTCCTCGACGCGGGTGACCTCGGGCCACAGCTCGGGGGTGACCGCGGCCCCGCCCGCCCCGGCGGTGACCGGGCTGCCGACGAGCTCGCCGGCGGCGGGGGTGCAGGCGCCGTCGGACCCGGCCGGGACGGGCGCGTCCCGCCCGGGCGCGGCCGTGTCGCGGGCCCCGCCGCCCAGCTCGTCGGCGGGACCGGTGGCGAGCAGCTCACGGAACAGCGCGCAGCGCCCGCGCAGCTCGTCCTCGGTGCCGGTGTCGACGACCCGGCCGCGGTCGAGCACCGCGATCCGGTCGGCGAGCGCCAGGGTCGAGCGCCGGTGCGCGACCAGCAGCGTCGTGCGGTCGGCGGTGAGCTCGTGCAGCGTCGCGTGGATCGCCGCCTCGGTGGCGGTGTCGACGGCCGAGGTCGCGTCGTCGAGCAGCAGCACCCGCGGGCGGGTCAGCATGGCGCGGGCCAGGGCGATCCGCTGGCGCTGCCCGCCGGACAGGGTCAGCCCGCGCTCGCCGACCTCGGTGTCGTAGCCGTCGGGCAGGTCCTCCACGAACGAGGCGACCTGGGCGGCCTCGGCGGCGGCGCGGATCTCGTCGTCGCCCGCGTCGGGACGGCCGTAGGCGATGTTGTTGCGGATGGTGTCGGAGAACAGGAACGCCTCCTCGAACACCACCCCCAGCTCGGCGCGCAGGTCGTGCAGCCGCAGCTCGCGCAGGTCGACCCCGCCGATCGCGAGGTGCCCGGCCTGCGGGTCGTAGAAGCGCGGCAGCAGCAGTGCCACCGTCGACTTGCCCGACCCCGGCGGGCCGACCAGTGCGAGGGTCTCCCCCGGCTCGACCCGCAGGGACAGGCCGTCGAGCACCGGGTCGGGCGCCGCGTCGCCGTCCGGGCCGGAGCCGGCGGGCTCGTAGCCGAACCGGACGTCGTGCAGCTCGACCGCGACCGGGCCCTCGGGCAGCGCGGCCGGCCGGGCCGGGTCCACGATCTCGGGCTCGGCGTCGACGATCTCGAAGACCCGCTCGGCGCCGGCGCGGGTCAGCTGCGCGGTGACGACCAGCGCACCGATCAGCCGGGCCGGGCCGACCAGCATCCCCACGTAGGCGGTGAAGGCGAGGAACGTGCCGAGGTCGATCGAGCCCCGCGCGGCCATCCAGCCGCCGACGCCGATGACCGCGACCTGACCGAGCCCGGGCAGTGCCAGCAGCATCGGGTTGAGCCGCGCGGTCAGCCCGGCGGCGCGCAGCCGTTCGCCGTAGAGCCGCCGGGCGCGGCCCTCCAGCGCGGTGGTCTCGCGGCCCTCCTGGCCGAAGCCCTTCACGACGCGGACGCCGGTGACGGTCTCCTCGACCTGCTGGGCGATCTCCGCGGCGCGCTGCTGGGCCGACCAGGTCGCCGGGAACAGCCGGCGCCGGATGCTGTTGGTGGCCAGGAACGCCACCGGCAGCATGACCAGTGCGACCACGGTCAGCAGCGGCGAGAGGTAGAGCATCGCGCAGACCGCGACGACCACGAGCACGACCGTCCCGGCCGACAGCGGCACCATCGACAGGAAGCCCTGCACGAGCTGCAGGTCGGAGATCGCGCGCGAGGCCACCTGGCCGGTGCGCAGCCGGTCCTGGCGCACCCCGTCCATCCGCTGCACCGCGGCGAACACCGCGCGCCGCAGGTCGTGCTGCACGTTCAGCGCCATCTTGCCGCCGAGGTAGCGGCGCACGAAGGCCCCGCCGAACTTGAGCACGCCCAGCACGAGCAGCCCGCCGGCGACCGGGGCGAGCACCCCGGTGTCGCCGCCGACGGCGCCGTTGACGCCCTCGCGGATCAGCAGCGGCCCGACCGCCTCCAGGCCCACGCCGAGCATCGACGCGACGAGCGCGCCGATCGTGACGCGGCGGTGGCGCAGGCACGCCGCGACCAGCCGGCGCATCCAGCCGGGACGGGCGGGGGGTGGGGAGTCGGGCACGGCGACCAGGCTATGCCCGACCCCCGACAACCGGCCCGCTCAGGTGATGTCGCGCCGCGCCCCGACCACCGCGGCCAGCGCGACGCCCGCCCCCGCCCAGGCCGCGAGCACCAGCAGCGCGACCCAGCCGGGCGGCGGTGCGCTGACCCCGGCGAGGAACTCCAGCACGAACTGCGCCTGCGGGCCGAGCCCGGCCGAGCTCACGACGGGCTCCCACACCGCGAGGTCCCCGGCGTTGCCCGGCAGGAACGGCGTGATCCGGGCGAACACCGACGGGTCGCCGAGCGAGCCGTCGCCCGCGCGCAGCGCCCCGGCGACCAGGTTCTCCCCGATCAGCAGGTAGCCGACGGTCAGCGCGACGGCCCCGGCCTGGTTGGTCACCAGCGTGCCGACGGCGACGCCCAGCACCCCCCACAGCGCGGCCACCAGGATCCCGACCGCGCCGAGCCCGGCCAGCCGGCCGAGGTCGGGCAGCTGCTGGCCGCCCAGCGCGGCCCCGCCGAGCAGCGGGCCGAGCACGACCAGGAACAGCGCGTACAGCGCGGCGACGACGGCGGCGACCACGCACTTCGCGGCGAGCACCTGGCCGCGCGAGCCGGTGAGGTAGGCCAGTGTCACCGTGCGGTGCCGGAAGTCACCGGTCGCGAGCAGCGTGCCGAACGCGGCGCCGACGATCGCCGTCATCGTCAGCGCCGAGGCCAGCCCGGCGAGCATGAGGATGGCGGAGGTGTCGGTGGCCTGCGGCACGAGCAGCTGCAGGATGCTGCCCAGCAGGCTCTGCGCCAGGGCCAGCACCAGGACGGGCAGGAACAGCAGCCACCACACGCGGGTGGACAGGGTCCGGCGGACCTCGGCGGTCAGGACCGCGCGGAAGCGGTCCAGGGTGACGGCGGCCATCAGCGCCCCTCCTCGCCCGCGAGCAGCCGCAGGAACATCTGCTCCAGCCCGGCCCGCTCCTCGCTCATCCCGTACACCGCGACGCCCGCGCCCAGCGCCAGGTCCCCGACGCGGACGGCGTCCGCCCCGCCGACGGCGAGCACGCCGTCCTCGACGCGGTCGATCTCGGTCAGCCCGTCGGCGGCCAGCGCCTCCGCCAGCCGCGCCGGGTCCGAGGCGCGCACCAGCACCCGCGACCCGTGCCCGGCGCGCAGCTCGGCCACGGTGCCGTCGAACCGGCACTCGCCCCGGTCGATGACGACCAGGCGCTGCGCGGTCAGCTCCATCTCCGCGAGCTGGTGGGAGGACACGAGCACGCTGCGCCCGGACGCGGCGAAGGCCTGCAGGAACGAGCGCAGCCAGGCGATGCCGTCCGGGTCGAGCCCGTTGCCGGGCTCGTCGAGCACGAGGATGCGCGGGTCGCCGAGCAGGGCCGCGGCCAGCGCGAGGCGCTGGTTCATGCCCAGCGAGAACCCGCCCGCCGAGCGGTCCGCGGCGCCGGTGAGCCCGACGAGGGCCAGCACCTCCTCGACCCGCGCGTCCCCGACGCCGATCGCGGCGGCCGCGGCGCGCAGGTGGGCCCGCGCGGTGCGCCGCGGGTGCACGCCCTGCACCTCCAGGACCGCGCCGACGACCCGGCCCGGCGAGACCAGCCCGGTGAACGGGACGCCGTCGACGAGCGCGCGGCCGGTGCTCGGCACGACCAGCCCGAGGATCATGCGCAGCGTCGTCGTCTTGCCGGAGCCGTTGGGGCCGAGGAAGCCGGTGACCGAGCCGGGCTCGACGGTGAACGACAGATCGCGCACCGCCTCGACCGGGCCGAACCTCTTCCCCAGCCCCTCGACGACGATCCGCCCGGTCCCGGGCGGCGCCGCCGGGTCGATGGACGCGGTGTCCTGCACTCGGGCCTCCTGCCTTCCGCCGTGCCCCGGTGTTCGCGCGGGGGCGTCGCGTGCCCGGCCATCCTCGCCGACGCCGCCGCGCACGGCGCCCAGGGGGTTCGCCCGCGCCCGGGGTGGTCCGTACGGACCCTGGCGCGGAACCGGCGAAACGGACTTGAATGTCCTGCGTCACACGCTCAGCGACGAGCCCCGAGGAGCCGCCCCATGTCCGACGCCGCGATCGATCCGACCGGCACCGTGTCCTCCCTGCTGCGCAGGCACGCCGCCGAGCGCCCCGGCGACGAGGCGCTGCGCTTCGGCGACGTCCGCCGCACCTGGGCCGAGCTGGACGAGCGCGTCCGGCGGCTGGCGGCGGCGCTGCGGGCCCACGGCATCGGCCCCGGCGACCGGGTCGCGGTGCTCGACCTCAACCACCCGTCGTGCCTGGAGCTGTCGCTGGCGTGCGCGTGGATCGGCGCGGCGAACGCGGTGGTGAACTTCCGGCTGGCGCCGCCGGAGATCGTCTACGTCATCGACGACGCGCAGGCGCGGCTGCTGCTGGTCGGCCCGGAGTTCGCCGGGGCGGTGGGGCAGGTGCGCGAGAAGCTGGGCGTCGTCGAGCGGGTGCTGACCGTCGGCGGCGCCGACGACGAGTACGAGGCGTTCCTCGCCGCGCACGAGCCCGACCCCGAGCCCTACGACGCGGCGTCCGGCGACTGCTTCGTGCAGCTCTACACCTCCGGCACCACCGGCTTCCCCAAGGGCGCGATGCTCACCCACGGCGCGATGCTGGCGCACGCCGCGCACGTCGCCGCGGACTTCGAGCTGACCCCGACCGACGTCGTGCAGGTGGCGATGCCGCTGTTCCACGTGGGCGGGACCAGCTACGCCTTCCTGGCGCTGGCCCAGGGCGCGCGGATCGTGATGGCCCGGATGCCCGACCCGGCGGCGCTGCTGGACATGGTCGCCGCCGAGGGGATCACGCACACGTTCTGGGTGCCCGCGCTGATGGGGGCGATGACGCAGGTCCCGGGCGCCGCGGAGCGCGACCTGTCGTCGCTGCGGGCGATCTCCTACGGCGCCTCGCCGATGCCGCTGCCGGTGATGCGCGCGTCGCTGGCGCTGTTCGGGCCGATCCTGCACCAGGTCTACGGCATGACCGAGGCGTGCGGCGTGGTCAGCTCGCTGGGCCCGGAGGACCACGCCGACCCCGCGGTGGCGCACCGGCTCGTGTCCGCGGGCACGCCGATCACCGGCGTCGAGATGGAGGTGCGCGACCCGGCGACCGGGGAGCGGCTCGGGGCCGGCGAGCCCGGGGAGATCTGGGTGCGCACCGACCAGCTGATGAGCGGCTACTGGCGCAAGCCGGAGGCGACGGAGGCCGCGATCACCGGCGACGGCTGGCTGCGGTCCGGCGACGGCGGCCACATCGACGCCGACGGCTACGTCTACGTCACCGACCGGATCAAGGACATGATCGTCTCGGGTGGGGAGAACGTGTACCCGGCCGAGATCGAGCGGGTGCTCGCCGAGCACCCGACCGTCGGCGAGGTGGCCGTCATCGGGGTGCCCGACGACCGGTGGGGCGAGGTGCCGAAGGCCTGCGTGGTGGCCGCGCCCGGTGCGACCGTCGACCCGGAGGAGCTGCTCGTTCACGCACGGGCCCACCTGGCGTCGTTCAAGTGTCCGAAGACCGTCGACGTCCTGGACGAGCTACCGCGCAACCCGACGGGCAAGATCCTCAAGAAGGACCTGCGGGCCCCGTTCTGGGCGGGCCGGGAGCGCAGCACCGTGTGAGTGACGCCGGTCTCATACTGAGACACGCCGAAACTTGACTGACTCCAGAAAGGCGGGCAGTCTCGCGGCCGTGTCGAACGCATCGGACTACGAGGGCATGTTGCGCGGGGCGTCGCTGCGCGTGACGCGCCCTCGCCTGGCCGTGCTGGACGCGGTGCACTCCCACCAGCACGCGGACACGGAGTCCATCATCCGTGTCGTGCGGAGGGACCTCGGCGAGGTGTCCCACCAGGCCGTCTACGACGTCCTGCGGGCGCTCACCACCGCCGGGCTGGTCCGCCGGATCCAGCCGACCGGCTCGGTCGCGCGGTACGAGGCCCGGGTCGGCGACAACCACCACCACGTGGTCTGCCGGTCCTGCGGCGCCATCGCCGACGTCGACTGCGCCGTCGGCGCCGCACCCTGTCTCACCGCCTCCGACGACAGCGGCTTCGTCATCGACGAGGCCGAGGTCGTCTACTGGGGCCGGTGCCCCGACTGCTCATCCACAGACCCAGAGAGGACGTCCCGTGTCTGACGAGCACCCCACCGTCGAGAGCGAGCTGAACCGGGAGCAGGACGGCGGCTGCCCCGTCGCCGCCGGCCGGATCTCGCACCCCACCGAGGGTGGCAGCAACCAGAGCTGGTGGCCGAACCAGCTCAACCTGAAGATCCTGCGCAAGCACGCCGCCGCGTCGGACCCGATGGACGCCGGCTTCGACTACGCGGCGGAGTTCGCGACCGTCGACCTCGACGAGCTCGCGCGCGACGTCGACGCCGTCATCACCACCTCGCAGGACTGGTGGCCGGCCGACCACGGCAGCTACGCCGGGTTCTTCATCCGCATGGCCTGGCACTCCGCCGGCACCTACCGCACCTACGACGGACGCGGCGGCGCCGGCGCGGGCATGCAGCGCTTCGCCCCGCTGAACAGCTGGCCGGACAACGGCAACCTCGACAAGGCCCGCCGTCTGCTGTGGCCGGTCAAGCAGAAGTGGGGCCGCAAGGTCTCCTGGGCCGACCTCATGGTGTTCGCGGGCAACCGCGCCCACGAGATCTCGGGCTTCCCGATGTTCGGCTTCGCCGGCGGCCGCGCCGACGTGTGGGAGCCGGAGGAGGACGTCTACTGGGGCTCGGAGAACGTCTGGCTGGGCAACGAGGCGCGCTACGGCGGCAGCAAGGACCTCGCCCACCGCGAGCTGGAGAAGCCGCTCGGCGCGTCGCACATGGGTCTGATCTACGTCAACCCGGAGGGCCCGGACGCCGGCGGCGACCCGATCGCCGCCGCGCGCGACATCCGCGAGACCTTCGGCCGGATGGCCATGAACGACGAGGAGACCGCCGCGCTGATCGTCGGCGGGCACTCGCTCGGCAAGACCCACGGTGCCGCCAACCCCGACGTCGACGGCAACGTCGGCCCGGAGCCCGAGGGCGCCGACATCACCGAGCAGGGCCTGGGCTGGAAGCAGAACTACGGCTCCGGCAAGGGCCGCGACGCGATCACCTCCGGGCTCGAGGTCATCTGGACCCGCACCCCGAACCGGTGGAGCCACGACTACCTCAAGCACCTCTACGCCTACGAGTGGGAGCTGACGGAGTCGCCGGCCGGCGCGAAGCAGTTCGTCGCCAAGGACGGGCCGGAGATCATCCCGGACCCGGAGCCCGGCTACCCGAACCGCAAGCCGACGATGCTGGTCACCGACGTGTCCATGCGCGTCGACCCGGTCTACGGCGAGATCACCCGCCGCTGGCTGGACAACCCGGGTGAGTTCGAGGACACCTACCGTCGCGCCTGGTACAAGCTGACCCACCGCGACATGGGCCCGAAGGAGCGCTACATCGGCGCCTGGGTGCCCACCGAGGAGCTGCTCTGGCAGGACCCGGTCCCGGCCGTGGACCACCCGCTGGTCGACGCCGACGACATCGCCTCGATCAAGGCGAAGGTCCTCGACTCCGGCCTGTCGGTCACCGACCTGGTCAAGACCGCCTGGGCCGCGGCCTCGTCGTTCCGCCAGTCGGACAAGCGCGGTGGCGCCAACGGCGGCCGCATCCGCCTGGAGCCGCAGCTGCAGTGGCAGGTCAACGACCCCGACACGCTGCGCCAGGTGGTCTCGACGCTGGAGTCGATCCAGTCCGAGGTCAACGGCTCGCTGTCCGGCGGCAAGAAGATCTCCTTCGCCGACCTGGTCGTGCTGGCCGGCGCCGCGGCCGTCGAGAAGGCCGCGAAGGACGGCGGCCACGACCTGAGCGTGCCGTTCGTCCCGGGCCGCACCGACGCCACCCAGGAGAAGACCGACGTCGAGTCGTTCTCCTACCTGGAGCCCACCGCCGACGGCTTCCGCAACTACCGCGGCAAGGGCCACACCCTGCCCGGCGAGTTCCTGCTCGTCGACCGCGCGAACCTGCTCGGCGTCACCGCACCGGAGATGACCGTGCTGGTCGGCGGCCTGCGCGTGCTGGGCGCCAACACCGGCGGGTCGACGGCCGGCGTGTTCACCGACCGCGTCGGCACGCTGTCCAACGACTTCTTCACCAACCTGCTGGGCGGCGACGTCCAGTGGCGCTCGGTCGCCGGCGACGACGACTCCTTCGAGGCCGTCGACGCCTCCGGCGCCGTGAAGTGGACGGGCACCCGCGCCGACCTGGTCTTCGGCTCGAACTCCGAGCTGCGCGCCGTCGCCGAGGTCTACGCCTCCGACGACGCGCAGGAGAAGTTCGTCCGCGACTTCGTCGCCGCGTGGGACAAGGTCATGATGGCCGACCGCTACGACGTCTGATCCCCGCGTAGCCGCCACGACGCCCGGGCCGGGTCACCGGCCCGGGCGTCGTCGTGTCCGGGCCCGGGCGGGCGCTCCGCGCCGGTGATCGACCGTTCGCGCGCGGAGTTCCCGATCGCCCGCGGCGTTCCCGT
>NZ_JBBJUP010000025.1:0-85169 GCF_037727765.1 Pseudonocardia spirodelae
CCCGCCGGTGCCCCCGGCGAACTGACCCCCTGACGACGGACGGGCCCCGGCGGATCGCCGGGGCCCGTCCGTGTCGGCGCGGCGTCAGTCGTCGAGCCCGGACAGCTCCGAGATGACGTGCGGGACCAGCGGCGTCAGGGTCGCCATGCCGTCGCGGACGGCGGCGCGCGAGGCCGCCAGGTTCACCACGAGCGTGCTGCCCGAGACACCGACGACGCCACGGGACACGCCCGCGTCGACCGCGCCCGCGGCCAGCCCGGAGGCGCGGATGGCCTCGGCGATGCCGGGCACCGGCCGGTCGAGGACCCCGGTGGTCGCGTCGGGCGTGACGTCGCGGGGCGAGACCCCGGTGCCGCCGACGGTCACCACGAGGTCGACACCGCCGATGACGGCCGTGTTCAGCGCGCTGCGGATGGCGACGACGTCGCCCGGCGCGGACACGACGCCGTCGACGACGAAGTGCGCCTCCTCCAGCAGCTCGGTCACCAGCGGGCCGGTCCCGTCGGACCGCTCGCCCGCACTGACCCGGTCGTCGACGATCACCACGAGGGCACGGCCGATCTGGGGACCCGACATCTCCATGCCGTCACCCTAGCCCCGGCAGCGGGCCCGCCCCCGGGGGAGGCCATGCCGGTGCGGGGAGGGGGGACCGGCACCGACACGGCGCTCCGGGCGCATCCGGTGGGGCACCACCGAATACGGTGTCACCCCATCACGTAGATGCTTCACCGGTCAACGAGACGCGGTCCCCGCCACCCGCCCGGCCCCGTCCGTGCGGAGGGCCCGGCCACGGCCGGTCACTGCTCGCCGAGGGTGACCTGCACCGTCCGGCCGGCGCCCGACGCGTCGACGATCTCCAGCTGCACGACGCTGCCCGGCGGCTGCGACCGGACCGCCGCCTGCAGGTCGGTACCGGTCGTCGTCCGCTGGTCGCCCAGACGGGCGACGATCTCCTGCGGACGCAGCCCGGCCTGCGCGGCGGCGCCGCCCGGGGTCACCTCCTGGATGACCGCGCCACGCAGCTCCGGGTCGTTCCCCACGGTCACGCCGAGCACCGCGTGGGTGGCCCGGCCGCCGTCGCGCAGCTGGTCGGCGATGCGGCGGGCCTGGTTCACCGGGATGGAGAACCCGACGCCGATCGAGCCGCCGCCGGGCCCGGCCGTCGCGATCGCGGAGTTGATGCCGACGACGCGGCCGTCGGCGTCGACGAGCGGGCCGCCGGAGTTGCCCGGGTTGATGGCGGCGTCGGTCTGGATGGCGTTGAGGACGGTGTCCTCCCCGCCCGCGACGGCGGCCTCCGCGGGGATCCCGACCGCCCGGTCGACCGCGGACACGATGCCGGTGGTGACCGACCCGCCGAGCCCGAGCGGCGACCCGAACGCGGTGACCTGCTGGCCGACCCGCACCGCGTCGGAGTCCCCGAGCTCGACGGTCTGCAGCCCGGGCAGGTCGGTCCGCACGAGCGCGATGTCGGACTGCGGGTCCTGGCCGACGATCGTGCCCGTCCCGGCCCGGCCGTCCTGCAGCACGACGCGCAGGGTCCCGCCCTGCGCGGCCGGCGCGACGACGTGGTTGTTGGTGAGGATCAGCCCGTCCGCGGCGATGATCATGCCGGAGCCCTCGCCGCGGTCGCCCACGTTGCCGGCACCGCCGTCGACCCGGATCTGGACGACGGCGGGCAGCACCTTCGCCGCGACCGCCTCGACCGAGCCCGGCCCGGCCGCGGCAGCGGAGCCGCCCGCGATCCGGGCGCCGATCACCCCGCCGAGGGCCCCCGCGACCAGCGCGACCAGCAGCCCGGCCGCCACCAGGACGACGGCCCGTCGCCCCCGGCCGGGGGCTCGCGGCGGGGGCGTCGTGGCCCCGGCCGCCCACGGCGGCGGGCCGGCACCGTCGGAGTCGGCGGGCACGACCGCGGTCGCGCCGTCCGCACCGTCCCCGGCGGCACCGTCGGCGTACACGGCCGTCGGGGTCGTTCCCGCCGCGGACCCGGACGGGGTGGCCCCGGACGGTGCCGCGGGAGCGTCCTGGGCGGCGGCGGTGCTGCCCGGCCGGGCCCACGGGTTCGCGACGGCGGGCCAGCGGTCCGTCGGCGGGTCCTGGGTGGAGACGGCCTCGACGTCCTGGCCCTGCTCGGCGCCGGCGTCGGCCGGGGCGTCGGCGCCGGGGCCGGGGGCCGGGCCGGGGTCCGCGGCGGCGGAGCCCTCCGCAGCCGGTCCCGCGGTGTCGGCGGAGTGCGCGGTGGTGTCGGGGCGGGTCCCGCCGGCACCGTCCGGGCCGGGGGTGGCCGGGCCGGACACGTCGGCCTCGGGGTCCGCCCCGGGCGCGGGGTCCGGACCGGACCCCGCCGAGCCCGCCCCGTCGGGGCCGGATCCGGTGGCGGAGGCGGCCGGCCCGGCCGGAGCCGCGGCGGCGTCGTCCTCCCGCGCGGCGTCCGCGGGCGCGTCCTGCGCACGACCGGTCCCCCCGGGGGTCCCCGCTCCGGTGCGGGTCGTCTCCTCGGGCGGGTCGTCCTGGGTCATGCGTCCACCGTCCGTCGTGTCGCTGCGTACTCCACCCCGCACTCCGGGGAGTTGTCCCCCAGGCTATGGGCTGTCCGGCTCCGCCACGTACCGGCCCGGCAGCGCCATCGAGAGCAGCGCGCCGCCCTCCGGCGCGCGCCCGGCCCGGACCTCTCCCCCGTGCCGCGCCGCGGCCTGCGCCACGATCGACAGCCCGAGGCCGGAGCCGGGCATCGTGCGCGAGGTGTCGGCGCGGTAGAAGCGGTCGAACACGTGCGGCAGGTCCTCGGGCGCGATGCCGCCGCCGGCGTCGGCGACCTCGATGACCAGCCACTCCGGCGACATCGGCACCATCGACAGCCGCACGGTGCCGCCGGGCGGGCTCCACTTCACGGCGTTGTCGAGCAGGTTGAGCACCGCGCGCTCCAGGGCGCTGGCGTCGCCGTCGAGGGTCCAGGGGTGGCGGTGCACCTCGAACTCGACCTCCCCAGCCCGGCGCCGGACCCGGTCCAGCGCCCGGTCGACGATCTCGGTCAGCTCCAGGGCCTCGGTGGTCATGGTCGGCGCGTCGTCGCGGGCGAGCTCGACGAGGTCGCCGACCAGGTGCGACAGCTCCTCGACCTGGGCGCGGACGTCGTCGAGCAGCTCCGCGCGGTCGTCGGCGGGCAGCTCGGGGGTGTCCGGCCGGTCGGCCGAGGCGAGCAGCTCCAGGTTCGTGCGCAACGACGTCAGCGGGGTCCGCAGCTCGTGCCCGGCGTCGGCGACCAGGCGGCGCTGCTGCTCGCGGGAGGCGGCCAGCGCGCCGAGCATGGTGTTGAACGACTGCGTGAGGCGGGCGAGCTCGTCGGAGCCGGAGATCGGGATCGGGCGCAGGTCGCCGGTCTTCGCGACCCGCTCGGTCGCCGCGGTCAGCCGCAGCACCGGGCGCAGACCGGTCCGGGCGACGGCGACGCCGGCCAGCGCCGCGAGCACCACCCCGCCGAGCCCGACGACCGGCAGCGCGGTCCCCATCCGGGTCACGACCCGGGTCATCGTGTCCAGCCGCTGGGCCAGCACCAGGGCCCGGCCGTCCCCGGCCCGCACGGCGACGATCCGGTACGGCACGCCGTCGAGGTCGGCGGTGCGGCCGGACTGCGTCGGGCCGCCCTGCGCGACGGCGATCTCCGGTGCCGCCACCGGCGGCCGGGAGGTCTCGTCGGCCGAGGTGGCCACGCCCGAGGCGTAGACCAGCGCGATGTGCAGGTCGGCCGCACCGAGGACGTCCGGGGGCAGCGCGGCGAGCAGCTGCGGGTCGATCAGGTCGCTCTGCGCGGCCGCGTAGGCACGCTGCAGCAGGGCCTCGTCGAGCGAGCTGGTGAGGTTCTGGCGCACGACCAGGAACGCCGCGGCCGACACGAGCAGCACCATCGCCGCCGCGACCAGCGCCGCCAGCACCCCGATCCGGGCGCGCAGGGTGAACCGCTCGCGGTCCGGCGCCCCCGCGACGCCGCGCCGCCACCAGCGCTCGGCGCGCTCCTCGTCCGGGTGCAGGGTCACGGCGGGGTGTCCCGCAGGACGTAGCCGACGCCGCGGACGGTGTGGATCAGGCGCGGCTCGCCGTCGGCCTCGGTCTTGCGGCGCAGGTAGCCCACGTAGACCTCCAGGGCGTTGCCGCTGGTCGGGAAGTCGTAGCCCCACACCTGTTCGAGGATCTGCGCGCGGGTCAGCACCCGGCGCGGGTGGGCGAGCAGCAGCTCCAGCAGCGAGAACTCGGTGCGGGTCAGGCTGATCGGGCGGCCGCCGCGCGACACCTCGCGGGTTTCGGGGTCCAGTGACAGGTCGGCGAAGGTGAGCGCGGCGGCGCCGGCGCCCTCGTCCGGGTCGGCGGTGCGGCGCCGCAGCAGCGCCCGCAGCCGGGCCAGCAGCTCCTCCAGCGCGAACGGCTTGGGCAGGTAGTCGTCGGCGCCCGCGTCGAGGCCCGCGACCCGGTCGGAGACGGCGTCGCGGGCGGTGAGCACCAGGATCGGCAGCTCGTCTCCGGCGCTGCGCAGCCGTCGGCAGACCTCCAGGCCGTCGACCCGCGGCATCATCACGTCCAGGACGAGCGCGTCCGGCCGGTCGGTGAGCATCCGGTCCAGCGCCGCCTGGCCGTCCTCGGCCAGGTCGACCTGGTAGCCGTTGAAGGCCAGCGAGCGGCGCAGCGAGTCCCGGACCGCCTTGTCGTCGTCCACGACCAGAATGCGCATGGCGCCAGTCTCGCCCACCGGCCTGAGACCGGGCTGAGCGGAGCCCGTGAGCGGGCTGACTCAGGCGGCGTCCCGGTCGTCGCGGGCCGTGGGCCCCGGCGGTGGACGCCCGGCGGGCACGGCGGCGGCCACGTCCACGCGGCCGGGGCCCGGCCCGTCGCCGCCGCCGCGCCGGACCAGCACGCACAGCAGGACCCACCCGGCCAGTGACGCGAGGTGCGGCAGCTCGACGGCCACGGTCGTACGCCCGAGCGCGGCGTCGACGACCGCGAGCAGGCACAGCGCGACGGCGGCGACCCCGGTCGGCAGCCGCAGCCCCGGTGCCCGCGACGGCCGGTACGCCGCGACGGCGAACGCGACACCGAGCGCGAGGTTGAACACCCCCAGCTCCCGGGCCGCGTGCGGCGGCACGTCCGGCCCGGCGTCCGCGACGACCAGGGCCGGGACGACGACCACGAGGTGCGCCGCGGCGGCCAGGGCCAGCCCGGCCCGCACCGGCGAGGGCCGCCGGTCGCGACGACGCCCGTCGGCCAGGACCGCGGCCACGACCTCGTCGGTGCGGTCCCGGACCGGCAGCGCGGGGGCGACGCGGACCCGCCGGTCGACCCGCTCGGCGCGGGCCGCCCAGTCCCGGCAGGCCGCGCAGGTGCCGAGGTGCTCGCCGCGCTCGACCGGGCCGACCGGGGCGTCCTCGCCGTCGGCGGCCGCCGAGAGCGAGAGCCGCACGTCGCGGCAGCGCTGCGGCGGGCCGTCGGGCGGGTCGAGCGGGACCTCGGGGCCGCCGGCGTCCGGCGGACCCGCGGGCGGGCCGTCGTCATCGCGCATCGGACTCGTGTCCCTCCTCCGGTGCGCCACCCGCGTGGCGGATCAGCTCGGTCCGCGCCCGCGCGACGCGGGACCGCACGGTGCCGGGCGGGCAGCCGAGCACGGCGGCCGCGTCGTCGTAGCCGAGACCGAGCAGCTGGGTCAGCGCGAACGCGGCCCGGCGCTCCGGCTCCAGGCGGGCCAGCAGCGACCGTACGGCGAACGGCGGGTCGTCGGCGACGGGGGCGGGACGCTCCGGCGGGGCCGCCGCGAGCTGCTCGCGACCGCGCCGCCGCACCCGGGTGCGCAGCTCGTCCATGCAGGTCCGCCGCGCGATGGCCAGCATCCAGGTGCGGGCGGGGGCGTCGCGGCGGAACCCGGGCAGGGCCCGGCAGATCCGCAGGTAGCTCTCCTGGGCGAGGTCGTCGGCGGACTCGGGGTCGACGAGGTGCGCGCACAGCGTCCACACCTGGGGGTAGCCGGCGCGCACCAGCGCGGCCAGCTCGGCGGGACCGCCCCGCTGCGCCGCGACGGCGGCCCGGGTCAGGTCGTCCACCGGTGTGTCCCCTCCCCGTCCCGGTCACTCCGCTCGTGACAGCGGCGGCAGTGGCCCCGCAGCACGACCGTCACGTCGGTGACCTCGGCGGTGACGCCGTGCGCGGCGGCCAGCTCCGCCGGTGTCGTGTCCAGTGCGATCCGCCGGCGGTGACCGCAGCACCGGCAGCGCGCCGTCGCCCACAGCACGGCGCCGCTCAGGCGTCGGTGCGGGCGAGGACCGTCTCCGGCGGCGCGCCGCGCGAGAGCACCGCGCGGTAGGTGACGGCGCCGAGCAGGCCCCCGACGAGGGGACCCGCGACGAACACCCACCAGTCCGCGCCGGTGCCGGAGACGAACATCGGACCGAGCGCCCGGGCCGGGTTGACCGCGGCACCGTCGACGGGTCCGGCGACGAACACCGCGACGGCCAGCGCCGCACCGATCAGCAGCGGGGCGAGCCCCTCGGGCGCCCGCCGGTCGGTGGTCACCGCGACCACCACCAGGACGAGCACGAAGGTGGCGACGACCTCGGCGAGGAAGGCCTGGCCCGCGGTGGCCCCGGGGCTGACGGCGTTCGCGCCGAGGTGGGGTGCGCCGCGGGCGGCCGCACCGCCGATCCCCCAGGTCACGAAGGCCGCCACGGAGGCGCCGAGCAGCTGCGCGGCGACGTAGGCCGGGACCCAGCGGGCGGGGAAGCGCCGGACCGCCGCGAGTGCGACGGTCACGGCCGGGTTCACGTGCGCCCCGGAGACGTGCCCGAACGACGCGACGACGACGGCCAGCGCGAGCCCGTTGACGAGCGCGACCGCCAGGGAGCCGAAGCCCGCCCCGGCGAGCGGCCGGGCCAGGCCGGCCGCCGACGCGGTCGTGGTGATGGCCAGGACCAGGACGAAGGTGCCCACGAGCTCGGCGCCGCAGGCGCGTACGGAGGGCCCGGCACCCCCCGTGCCGGGCCCGTCGGTGGGAGCTGCGGGGTCGCTGCGCGCGTCCGGGGTGCTCGGGATCCGGATCTCGACGCCCATCGCGGGCTCCTTCCTGCCGGTGTCGGTCAGCAGGTCGGTCCGGGGGCCGCTCCCGGGTCCCGCCACGGACGTGACCCCGGTCACACGCTGGGTCGGCTCAGGACGCCTCGTGGGCGGCGGCCATGTCGTCGCCGCCGTGGCCCCGCTCCGAGGCCCGGCGGAGCCGGTCGCGCACGGCCGGGGCCACGTCGAGCCGCGTCCCGGCGCCCTCGGCGGCGGCGACGATGAGCCCGGCGTCCTTCGCGGCGTTGTCGACGGTGAAGCTCGGCGTGTAGTCCTTCGCGAGGATCGCCGCCGCCTTGTCCTGCAGGTAGGGCAGGTCCAGCGGGCCACCGGCGACGGCGTCGAGGAAGGCCTGCGGGTCGACGCCCAGCCCGTCGGCGAGCGCGAGGGTCTCCCCGGCGGCGGCGGTGATCGCGAGCACCCAGCTGTTGGCGACGAGCTTGAGCCGGCCGGCCTGGGCCCGGTCGGCGTCCCCGGCGACCCACACGGTCTGCCGGCCGACGGCGTCGAGCACCGGGTCGACCGTCGGGCGCACCGACGGGTCCCCGGCCACGAACACCACCAGCTGCCCGGACTCGGCGGGGGCGCGGGTGCCGAGCACCGGCGCGTCGAGCAGGACCAGGCCGTGCCGCCGCGCGAGCGGGCGCAGCGTCTCGAACGGCTCGACGCCGACGGTGGTGGTCTGCAGCCAGACCTGGCCCTGTGACAGGCCGTCGGCGGCCTGCTCCATGACGGCGACGACGTCCTGCGCGTCGCCCAGCATCGTGACGATCACGTCGGCGCCGCGCACGGCGTCGGCGGGGTCGGCGCACGCGGTCGCACCGGCGTCGGCGAGCGGCTGCGCCTTCGCGGCGGTGCGGTTCCACACCCGTAGGTCGAGGCCCGCGGACAGGACGTTGTGTCCCATCCCGGCGCCCATGATCCCGGTCCCGAGCAGTACGACGGTCGTCATGGCCTCCACGGTAGGTCGGCCCCGCAGGCCCCGCCCGGAACCGGGTACCCGGTGGCATGAGCGACGACGTCGAGTTCTTCTTCGACCCGATCTGCCCCTTCTGCTGGGTGACCTCCCGCTGGGTGGTCGAGGTCGCCCGGCAGCGCGACGTCACGGTGCGCTGGCGGCCGCTCCCGCTCGCGATCCTCAACGAGGGCATCTCCTACGAGCAGCGCAGGACGGTCTCGGAGTCCTACCCGGACTCCCACCGGCGCGGCCTGGAGATGCTGCGGGTGATCGAGGCCGCCGCCGCGGCCCACGGCGCCGGGGTCGTCGGCGATCTCTACACCGCGTTCGGCGAGCTGGTCTGGGACACCCCGGCGCCCGACGACGACGGGATCGACGCCGTCATGCAGGTCATGGCCCGGCCCCGCGACCTGCGTCCGGCGCTGGAACGCCTCGGCCTCGACCCCGTGCTCGCCGGGGCGGCCACCGACACGTCCCTCGACGAGGCGCTGCGCGCGACCGTCGCCGAGGCCCGCGCCCGCTGCGGCGACGACGTCGGCACCCCGATCCTGTCGTTCTCGCCGCCGGACGGCCCGGCGCTGTTCGGCCCCGTGATCGACTCGGTGCCGACCGGCGAGGACGCGCTGCGGCTGTGGGACGCGACGTACACCCTGGCCACCTGGCCCGGGTTCGCCGAGCTCAAGCGCAGCCTGCGCTCGTTCCCCGACACCCCGCTGACCGCCCGCGTCGCCCGCCGCGAGACGACGGTGCGGTAGGAATCCTGCTTCACTGGCGCCGTGACCGACACGGGTGATCTCGGGTTCTCCAACCGGACGGGCCGGCCGCCGGGCCGGGTGATCACCGCCGTGTCCCGGTTCGTCCCCGCGATCCGCCGCGTGCAGCAGCAGATCGAGCCGTACGCCCGGCGCTGGGAGGAGCGCAACCGCGCCGAGCTGGAGCGGACCGGGCCGCTGTGCGTCGTGCTCGGCGACTCGATGGCGCAGGGCGTGGGGGCGTCGCGGCCCGAGTGCGGGTGGGCCGGGCAGCTGATCGACCGGCTGCCGGGGTGGCGGCTGGTCAACCTGTCCCAGTACGGCGCCCGGGTCGACGACGTCCTCGACGCCCAGCTCCCGGCGGCGCTGCGGCTGGAGCCGGACCTGCTGCTGTGCCTGATCGGCTCCAACGACCTGATGCAGCCCAAGCACCAGGACGGCGTCGGGAACCGGTACGCCGCCCTGCTGGACCGGCTCCCGCCCGGCACCGTGGTCGGCAACCAGCCCGGCACCTTCGCGGCCGCGCTGCAGGTCAACGGCTTGATCGACGACGCCGTCCAGCGCCGCGGGCTGGTGCTGGCCGAGCTGCGCGACCCGCGCACGCGGCACTGGCGCGGCAAGCTCGCCTCCGACCGGTTCCACCCCAACGACCGCGGCTACGCCGCGATCGCCGAGGTGTTCACCGAGGCCCTGCGCCGGGCCGGGTACCGCGACGCCTCCTGAGGCGGAGCGTCGTGCCCGCCGGATCACCGTGCGGTCTGGTTGGCTGTGCCGGGTGACGACCCCGAAGCTGCCGCGCAAGGTCTACGACGCCGAGCTGCTGCGCCTGCAGGGCGAGCTGCTGAAGATGCAGGAGTGGGTCCGCGCCCGCGGCGAACGCGTGGTCGTCGTGTTCGAGGGCCGCGACGCGGCGGGCAAGGGCGGGGCGATCCAGCGGGTCACCCAGTACCTCAACCCGCGGTTCGCGCGGATCGTCGCGCTGCCCGCGCCGACCGAGCGCGAGAAGGGGCAGTGGTACTTCCAGCGCTACGTCGAGCACCTGCCCGCGGCCGGGGAGATCGTGCTGATGGACCGCTCCTGGTACAACCGCGCCGGCGTCGAGCGGGTCATGGGCTTCTGCACCGAGGCCGAGTACCGCCGCTTCCTGCGCCAGGCCCCGGCGTTCGAGCAGCTGCTCGTCGAGGACGGCGTCCACCTGCGCAAGTACTGGTTCTCCGTCAGCGCCGAGGAGCAGGCCCGCCGGTTCGCCGAGCGGCTGGACAACCCGCTCAAGCAGTGGAAGCTCTCGCCGATGGACCTCGAGTCGATGACCCGCTGGGACGACTACTCCAAGGCCCGCGACGACATGCTCACCCACACCGACACCGAGCAGGCGCCGTGGTGGATCGTCGAGGCCGAGCAGAAGCGCAACGCGCGGATCAACATGATCCACCACCTGCTGTCGTCGGTCCCGTGGGAGCCGGTGGAGCGCCGGGTGCTGACGCTGCCGCAGCGGGCCCCGTCGAGCGGCTACGAGCGGCCGCCGCGCGAGGTGCAGCGCGACGTCCCCGACCACGCCGCGACGCTGATCTAGGTCACACCCGCCCTGACGGTACCGCCGGTACCGGATACCGTGGCGCGAGACGACGGGCGCGGCACGGACGCCGCGCGGAGAGGCGGTGCCGACGTGGGCGTCGTGCTGTTCACCGGGTTCCCGGGCTTCCTCGGCTCGGCCCTGCTCCCCCGCACCCTGCGGCGGGCTCCCGACGCCCGGGCGGTCGCCCTGGTCCAGGCGAAGTTCCTCGACCAGGCCCGGTCCACGCTGGCCCGGATCGAGCGCGAGAGCCCGGAGATCGCCGGTCGCACCGACCTCGTCACCGGCGACATCACCGCCGACGGCCTGGGGCTCGACCCGGCCGAGCGGGAGCGCCTGCTGGCGGGACCGCTGGAGATCTTCCACCTGGCCGCCGTCTACGACCTGTCGGTGCCCGCGGACGTCGCGTGGGCGGTCAACGTCGAGGGCACCCGTCAGGTGGTGCGCCTCGCGGAGTCCGCACCCGGGCTGGTCCGGCTGCAGTACGTGTCGACCTGCTACGTCTCCGGCCGCCACGACGGCGTCTTCGCCGAGACCGACCTGGAGCTCGGCCAGCCCTTCGCCAACCACTACGACCACACCAAGCACGAGGCCGAGCGGGTGGTCGCCGCGGCCCGCGACGCCGGCCTGCCGGTGTCGGTCTACCGGCCGTCGATCGTCGTCGGGGACTCCGTCACCGGGACGACGAGCAAGTTCGACGGGCCGTACTACGTGCTGCAGCTGCTCGCCCGCCAGGGCCGGACGGCGTTCATGCCGCTGCCCGGCGCGGCGGCGCGCACGCAGTTCAACCTGGTGCCCTCGGACTACGTCGTCGACGCGATCGCCGCGCTGGCCGGGCACGCCCCCGCCGTGAACCGGACGTTCGCCCTCGCCCAGCCCGAGCCCCCGACGGTGACCCGGATGTGCGAGGTCTTCGCCGACCGGCTCGGCAAGCGGCTGCGGGCGGTGCCGATGCCGGTGGGGCTCGCCGCGTTCTCGATCGACCACGTCCCCGGCGTCGGACGGCTGTTCAAGGTCCCGTCCAGCACGCTGGAGTACCTCACCCACCCGACCCGCTACGACACCGCCGCGACGACCGCGATGCTCGGCGGGCTCGGCGTGCACTGCCCGTCCTTCGACGACCACGTCGACGCGATGGTGCGCTTCTTCCTGGCGAACCCGCAGGTCGGCACGGCCGCGATGGTCTGAGCCCTGGAGGGCTACCGTCGGGTGGTGGCCATCGAGCGGAACGACGTGCTCCTCGCGGCCGCGACCGTGCTCGTGCAGAACCCGGCCGCGTCGATGACGGAGATCGCGAGCGGTGCCGGCATCAGCCGGGCGACCCTGCACCGGCTCGTCGACGGCCGGGACGCGCTGATCGAGGAGCTCAGCGAGATGGGCGTCGAGCGCGGCATCGCCGCGATCCGGGCCGCCCGCACCGGGGAGGGCGACCCGGTCGAGGCCGTCCGGCGGGTGATCGTCGAGCTGATGCCGTCGGTGGACCTGTGGGTGCTGGCCGAACGCATCCAGTCCAGCGACGAGGTCCTCGCCCGCTACGCCGAGATGGACACCCTGCTCGTCGAGCTGTTCCGGCGCGGACAGCGGGCCGGGGCCTTCTGCGTCACCCAGTCCGCCACCTGGATGACCGAGGCGCTGTACGCGCTGCTGATCCGGGCCGTGCTCGCCGCGCACGACGGGCGGCTGGCCCGCCAGGACATCGCGGCGGTGACCGAGCGGACCCTGCTGGCCGGGGTCGTGGAGACGGCCGCGCGGGCACCGTCGGCCACCTGACGCGCAGCCGGGTGAGGCGTGGCACACGCACATCACTATTGAGACAGCTCTGTCTCACTGGCTACCGTGGTGACGCGAGCCGGACACCGGAGTCGCCGCTCGTCACGAGGAGGTAGTCGATGACCACGACCGAGATGCCCCTGCCGTCCTGGCCCGAGACCCTGCGGACGGCCGCGCAGCGCACCGGGGGTGTGCTCCGCGAGATCTGGGTCGGCATCGACACCTGGAGCGCGGTGACCCACGGGCGCGCCCCGGCGCCCGTCCGGACCCCGGACCGGGACCGCACCGCCCGCGGCTGAGGCCGCACCCGGACCGCCCGGACCCGGCCACCGGTGTCCGGGCGCTCAGTCCGCCGGCGGCGCGAGCCGCGGGTGCAGCTGGGTCCAGGCGAGCAGGCCGGCCGCCCCGGTGACGGCGAAGGTGGCGCCGAGACCGATCTGCCCGGCCAGCGCGCCGGCCAGCGGTGCCGCGGCCGTCTGGCCGACCCCGAGGGCCAGGAACGCCCGGGTGACCCCGCGCGCCGGGGACGCCGGGAACAGCCGCGCCGCCCACAGGATGCAGAGCCCGGTCAGCGCCATGTAGCCGGTCCCGAACAGCCCGGCCGAGACCAGCGCACCGGCGACCCCGGGCGCGGGCAGCGCGAGCAGCGCGATGCCCGCTGACCAGGCCGTCCAGACGACGAGCCCGACCGCCCGCAGGCCGTGGCGCTCCACCGCCCGGCCCGCGGCCCCGCCGAGCAGGCCGACCAGCCCGATCGCGCCCCACGCCGCGGTCGCGACCAGCGGACCGACCCCGGCCTCGGCGAGCCGGGTCGTCGAGAACGTCCAGTACGGTGCGCTGACCGCGCCCAGCAGGGCCGCGCCGAGCAGCAGTGCCCCGGTCCCGCCCGCCCGCCCCGCGGCCGGCGGACCCGCGGGCCCGGCGACGCCGGGGTCCGGTCCGGTGCCGGCGCGGCGGAGCAGCCACGCCGTCACCGCGGTCGTCGCGGCGGCGAGCAGGGCGAAGCCGAGCCACACCGGGCGCCAGTCCCCGGGCAGCAGCGGGGCGGACGCGGTCAGCGCGAGACCGGCCCCGGTCCCGGTGTTCGCCCACGTCTGGGCCCGCCCGCGGTCGGCCCGGCCCACCGTCTCGACGACGAGCTGCGCCACCCCCGGCGACGCGAGCCCGGCCCCGGACCCGGCGACGACGATCCCCGCCGCGAACACCGCGACGCCCGGTGCGAGCGCCATCGCGAGCAGTCCGGCCGTCGCCGCGAGCCCGGCCGCGACGGTGCTGCCGCGCGCCGACCGCGCCGACAGCAGCGGCGCGGCGAGCAGCCCGAGCACGTAACCGGTCGTGGACAGCCCGCCCAGCACCCCGACCGCGACCGGCCCGAGGGCGAAGGCCTCGGTGAACCGCGGGACGAACAGGCCGTAGGCGTAGCGGGCGAAGCCGTAGCAGAGCGCGATCACCCCCGCGCCGAGCAGCGCGGTCGCCCACCACGGGCGGCCGGTCGCGGCGGGGACGGGCCGGGCGCGGGTCTCGGTCATGCCCGTAGTGAACCGATCGGTCTACTATCTCGCAACCCCGGTTCGCCGCCGATCCACGTTCTCGCCTGCTAGCGTCACTGTTCCCGGACCGACCGACCGGTCCACGAGAGGAGGTCACCGTGCCGCGCACACGACGGGGCGACGCCGGGCCGAGGGTGCTCGAGGCGGCCTCGCGGCTCTTCTACCGCGACGGCATCGGGACCGTCGGCGTCGACGCCGTGGCCGCCGAGGCCGGGGTCGCCAAGGCCGCGCTGTACACCCACTTCGGGTCCAAGGACCGGCTCGTCGTCGCCTACCTGCGCGAGCGGGACCGGCGCTGGCAGGAGGAGATCGACCGGATCACCGCGGCGCACGCCTCGCCGCGGGAGCGGATCCTCGCCGTCTTCGACGCCTACGAGACCTGGCAGGCCCGCGACGGCTTCCGCGGCTGCGCCTTCGTCAACGCCGCCTCCGAGCTGGCCCGGCCCGACCACCCGGCCCGCGAGGTCGTCCGGCACCACAAGACCGCGCTGCGCGGCTACCTGCAGGCCCAGGTCGACCGGCTCGCCGGGCCCGGGGACCCGACGCTCGGCGCGACGCTGCTGATCCTGCTCGACGGCGCCGCCACGACCGCGGTGCTCGACCGGGGGCCCGGCCCGATCCGGCACGCGCGTGCCGTCGCGGACACGCTGCTCCCACCGGACACCGGCGACGAATCGTCCTGATCATCCGGTTCCGGATAGGCTCGGCCCGGTGCTGACCCGCGCCGCAGGCATCGCCCGCTCGCTCGCGACCTACCACGCGATCCCCGGACGTCAGCGCCGGATGCGCCGCTTCTACGGGCAGTTCCTGGGGCCGGGCGACCTGGCGTTCGACGTCGGCGCGCACGCGGGCAACCGGGTCCGGGCCTGGCGCGCGCTGGGCGCGCGGGTGGTCGCGGTCGAACCGCAGCCGGACTTCACCCGGCTGCTGCGGCTGTTCTTCGGCCGCGACGACGACGTGACCGTCCTCCCGGTGGCGCTCGGCGCCGGGCCCGGCACCGCGACGCTGGGCGTGTCGACCGCGACCCCGACGGTGTCCACGCTGTCGGCGCGGTGGCGCGAGACCGTCGCCGGCGACGCCGGGTTCGCCGCCGTGCGCTGGGACCGCTCCGTGGAGGTCGCCGTCACCACCCTGGACGAGCTGATCGCCGCGCACGGCGTCCCCGCGTTCTGCAAGATCGACGTCGAGGGGTTCGAGGCCGAGGTCCTCGCCGGGCTGTCCCGCCCGCTGCCCGCGCTGTCGTTCGAGTACCTGCCCGCGGCGCACGACGCCGCGGCCGCCGCGCTCGCCCGCGTCGAGGCGCTCGGCCGCCACGCCTACCGCTACTCCCCCGTCGAGACCATGACCTGGGACGACTCCGCAGGCGACCGCTGGGTCGACGCCGACGGGCTGCGCGCGATCCTGGAGCGACGGCGGCCGCTCGGCCGCTCCGGGGACGTCTACGCCCGCCCCGTCACCGACTGACCGCGACCGGCCGACGGGTTCGCCGTGCCCCCCGTCCGGCCGCGTCGGCATTCTGGAGCTGCGATGTCCCGTCCGTCCCGCGGTGCGCCCACCACCGCCCCCGTCACCGCGCAGGTCGCGGCGGGCGCGGTGCTGCTCGCGGCCGTGCTCGCCGTGCTCGCCGCGACGACCCCGGCGGGGGCGCTGCGGCTGACCGGCGCGGCCGTGACCGGCGCCGTCGCCGCCGCCCTGCTCGTGCGGGCGACCCGGCGGGGCGGGGAGCGGACGCTGGGCCCGGCCGGGCTGGTGACGCTCGGCCGCGGTGCGCTCGCGGTCGCCGCCGTCGCGCTGGTCGGCCTGGACGGCCCCGGGACGGTCGCGCTGGTCGCGCTCGCCGCCGTCGCGCTGGCCCTGGACGGGGCGGACGGGCCGGTCGCCCGCCGCACCGGCACCGTGACCGCGCCGGGCGCGCGGTTCGACATGGAGACCGACGCGTTCCTGCTGATGGTGCTGTCGGCGCACGTCGCCGCGACCACCGGGCACTGGTGGGTCACCGCGCTGGGGCTGCTGCGCTACGCCTTCGTCGCCGCGGGGCGGGTGGCGCCGTGGCTGCGCGGCCCGCTGCCGCCGCGGTACTCGGCGAAGGTCGTCGCCGCGCTGCAGGGCGTCGTCCTGGTCGTGACCGCGGCCGGGGTGCTGCCCGCCGGGGCGGCCCTGGCCGCGGTGGCGGTGGCGCTGGCCGCGCTGGTGTGGTCGTTCGGGGTGTCGGTGGCGCAGCTGTGGCGGGCCTCGGAGCGGCACCCGTTCGACCGGCGACGGGCGTGCGGCGCGCTGCTCACCGCCGTCTGCCTGGTGCTGGTCGCGGTCGTGCTGGTGCTGCCGTCGGACCCGGTCGCGCTCGCCCCGGCGGCGCTGCTGCGGCTGCCGGTCGAGGCCGTCCTCGGCGCGGCGCTGCTGGCCGTGCTGCCCGGGCGGGCGCGCGCCGTCGTCGCGGCCGGGCTGGGGGTGCTGCTCGCGGCCCTCGGGCTGCTCAAGGCCGCCGACCTGGGGTTCCGGACGGTGCAGGGCCGCCGGTTCGACGCGGTGTCGGACTGGGCGCTGCTGGGCAACGCCGTGGAGTTCGTGCGCGGCACCGCCGGGGCGGGCGCCGGGACGGCGACCGCGGTGCTCGCCGTCGTCGCCGCGGTCGGGCTGGTCGTCGCGACCGCCGCGGCGGCGGTGCGCCTGGGCACGATCGCGTCCCGGCACCGGCGGGCCGTCCTCGGCGGGGCCGTGCTGCTGGGCGCGGCATGGCTGGTCACCGGGCCGGTCGCGGGGGCGTCGCTGGTGGCGGGGGTGCCGGTCGCTGCGGCCGACGGGGTCGCCGAGACCACGTACCGGGCGCAGCAGATCCCACGGACGCTCGGCGAGCGCCGCGCGCTCGCCGCGCAGCTCGCCCACGACGACGTCGAGGTGTCCGACCGGCTGCTGAGCGCGCTGCGCGGCAAGGACGTCGTGGTCGCCTTCGTCGAGAGCTACGGCCGCACGGCCCAGCTGGCCCCGGAGACGGCCCCGCGGATCACCCCGGTGCTCGCCCGGGCCGACGACCGGCTCGCCCGCGCCGGGTTCGGCGTCCGCAGCGGCGTGCTCACCGCGCCGGTCAGCGGCGGCGGGAGCTGGCTGGCCCACGCGACCCTGTTCTCCGGGGTGACCGTCGCCGACCAGGCCACGCACGACCGGCTGACCGCCTCCGGCCGGGCGACGCTGCCGCGGCTGTTCCGCGACGCCGGGTGGGAGACCGCCGTCGTGACCCCGGGGACGACCCGGGAGTGGCCGGAGGCGGCATTCTTCGGCCACCAGCGGGTGTACGCGAGCGACGACCTCGGCTACGCGGGCCCGCCGTTCAGCTGGTCGCCGGTGCCGGACCAGTTCGCGCTGGCCGCCTTCTCGCGCCTCGAGCTCGACCGCCCCGGACGCGGCCCGCTGTTCGCCATGGTCACCCTGACCTCCAGCCACGCGCCGTGGTCGCCGGTGCCGCCGCTGCTCGACCCGGCCGAGCTCGGCGACGGCTCGGTCTACGCGCCGTACGCCCGCGGCGGGCGGCCCTACGAGTCGATCTTCTCCCTCGGCCGGGCGACCCTGCGCGAGGACTACCTGACCTCGCTGGAGTACTCGCTGCGCAGCGCCACCGGCTGGCTCGCCGACCGCCCGCGCACCGGCCGGGACCTCGTCGTCGTCCTGCTCGGCGACCACGAGCCGGGCGCGACGGTGTCCGGGCCCGGCGCGGGCGCCGACGTGCCGGTCTCGGTGATCAGCCGCGACCCGGCGGTGCTCGCCGCGACCGACGGCTGGGGCTGGACCCCGGGGCTCCGGCCGCCGCCCGGCGCCACGCCGTGGCGGATGGCCGAGTTCCGCGACCGGTTCCTCGCCGCGTACTCCGGGCCTCAGCCGGGCCGGTAGCGCAGCAGCACGAGGTCGCCCGTCGCGCGGGCCTCGACCAGCGTCATCGGCCGGTGCGGGGACTGCGGGAACGGGCCGTCGCCGACGAAGCGGGGCGCGCGGGCGTCCCCGACGAGGAACGGTGCGACCACGACGTGCAGCTCGTCCACCAGCCCGGCGGCGAGGAACGCGGTGTGCACCACGCCGCCGCCCTCGACCAGCAGGCTGCGCACCCCGCGGTCGGCGAGCGCGTCGAGCACCTCCGCCGGGTCCGGCGGGTCCCCGGCCGCGACGACCTCGGCGGCGTCACCGAGGCGGGCGCGCAGCGCGGCCGCGGCCGGGGCCGCGGTGAACACCAGCGGCGGAGGTCCCCCGGCGAACACCCGCGCCGCCGGGTCCAGCGACGCACCGGTGGTGAGCACGACCCGCAACGGCGACGGCGGACGCCCGGCCGCCGCGCGCTCGGCCCGCCGGCGCGGGCACCGCACGAGCAGCCGCGGGTCGTCGGCGCGCACGGTGCCCGCACCGACGAGGATGGCGTCGACCCCGGCGCGCACGGCGTCGACCCGGTCGAGGTCGTCGGCGTCGGACAGCACCAGGGTCGCCGGGCCGGCGTCGTCGATGTAGCCGTCGAGCGACATCGCCACCGACGCGACGACGTGCGGCCGGCTCACCGCGCACCCCCGGCGGACGTCCGGTTCGCCCGGTTAGGGTCGGGGCCGCCGGACGGGAGGGGTGACGGATGCGGGCACGGGCGTTCTGGGTGACCGCGCCGGGACACGGCGAGATCCGCGACGTCGAGGTCGGCGAGCCCGGCCCGGACGAGGTGCTGGTCCGGACCCGGTACAGCGCGGTCAGCCGGGGCACCGAGACGCTGGTGTTCCGCGGGGAGGTCCCCGCCTCCGAGCACGAGCGGATGCGCGCACCGTTCCAGGAGGGCGTGTTCCCCGGCCCGGTCAAGTACGGCTACCTGGCCGTCGGCGAGGTCGAGCGCGGCCCCGCGGGGCTCGTCGGGCGCACCGTGTTCTGCCTGTACCCGCACCAGACCCGGTTCGTGGTGCCGGCCGCGGCGGTGACCGTGGTCCCCGACGACGTCCCGGCGGACCGCGCGGTGCTGGCGGGCACCGTGGAGACCGCCGTCAACGCGGTGTGGGACGCGGCGCCGCTGGTCGGTGACCGGATCGCCGTCGTCGGGGCGGGGATGGTCGGGGCGTCGGTCGCCGCGGTCCTGGCCGGGATCCCCGGGGCGCGGGTGCAGCTCGTCGACACCGACCCGTCCCGGGCCGCGCTCGCCGCCGCGCTCGGCGTCGGGTTCGCCTCCCCGGCGGAGGCGACCGGCGACTGCGACGTCGTCGTGCACGCCAGCGCCACCGCGGCCGGGCTCGCCCGGTCGCTGGAGCTGCTCGCCCCGGAGGGCGAGGTCGTCGAGCTGAGCTGGTACGGCAGCCGCCCGGTGTCGCTGCCGCTGGGCGGGCCGTTCCACAGCCGCCGGCTCGCGGTGCGCGCCAGCCAGGTCGGGACCGTGTCGCCGCGCCGCGCGCACCGCGGGTACGGCGAGCGGATGGCGCGTGCGCTGCGGCTGCTGGCCGACCCCCGCTTCGACGCCCTGGTCGAACGCGAGGTCGTCCTCGACGCGCTGCCCGCCGCGCTGGCGGCGATGGCAGCCGGCGGCTCGCCGTCGCTGTGCCTGCGGGTGTCGCACGACTGACCCCGCGGCTCAGTTGCCGGTCGCGTCGAGCTGCGGGAGCACGTGCCCGAGCCGGTCGCGCTTGGCGGTCAGGTAGCGGACGTTGTGCTCGTCGACCGGCTCCAGCACCGGCACGAGCTCGGCGACGTCGATGCCGTGCGCGGTGAGCGCCTCCACCTTCGCCGGGCTGTTGGACAGCAGCCGCACGCGGCCGATCCCGAGGTGGCGCAGCACGAGCGCGGCCGCCCCGAAGTCGCGGGTGTCGACCGGCAGCCCGAGCGCGACGGCGGAGTCGACCGTGTCCAGGCCGTGCTCGTCCTGCAGCACGTGCGTGCGGATCTTCGCGATCAGGCCGATGCCACGTCCCTCGTGCCCGCGCAGGTACACGATCACCCCGCGCCCGGCGTGGACGACCGCCTGCACCGCGAGCGACAGCTGCGCGCCGCACTCGCAGCGCCGCGCGCCGAACACGTCGCCGGTCAGGCACTCGGAGTGCATCCGCACCAGCGGCGCGTCGGCCTCGGTGGGGTCGCCGTACACCAGCGCGAGGTGTTCGGCGCCGCCGTCGTGCTCGCGGAAGGCGATCGCGCGGAACCGTCCGTCGCGGGTGGTCAGCTCGGACTCGGCGAACTCAGCCGTGCCGTCGTGCTGCGCGTCGTGCACCGTCGTTCCTCCATGATCGGATGGGCTCGTGGGAGCCTCGCCTGCGTGAATCCCCTCCCCGCCGACACCACCGAGGACGTGGCCGGCCGGGCCGCCGCGGTGGCCCTGCTCCCCGTCGGGAGCCTCGAGCAGCACGGGCCGCACCTGCCCCTGACCACCGACACCCTGGTGGCGTGCGCCGTCGCCGACCGGGTCGCGCAGGCCCACACCGTGCGCGTCCTGCCGCCCCTGACCTTCTCGTGCTCGCACGAGCACGCGGCCTGGGCCGGCACGGTCAGCATCTCCGCGACGACGCTGGCGGCCGTCGTCGGTGACGTCGCCGCCTCGCTGCGGGCCGCCGGGACCACCGCGCTGGTGCTGGTCAACGCGCACGGCGGCAACTACGTCCTGCGCAACGTCGTCCAGGAGGCGTCGGTCGGCCCCCTCCCGATGGCGCTGTTCCCCGGCCCCGAGGACTGGACCGCCGCCCGGCGCGCCGGCGGGCTGGTCACCTCGGGCTCCGCCGACATGCACGCCGGTGAGCTGGAGACCTCGATCCTGCTGCACACCTGCCCCGAGCTCGTCCGGCCGTCGTCCGCCGGCGCCGACCACGACGCCGACGAGCGGCCCCACCTGCTCACCACCGGGCTGGGCGCCTACACGGCCACCGGCGTCGTGGGGCGGCCGTCGCTCGCCACCGCCGCGAAGGGCCGGGACGTGCTCGACTCCCTCGCCGGGTCGTTCGGCGGGCACCTGCGGGCGCTCGCGACCCGCACCGGCTGAGCCGCGGCGGCGCAGCACGACCAGCGCGCCGGGGGCGACGCCGACCAGCGCCAGCACCCCGTAGGCGACGGCGGTCGCGAGCCCCTCCGCGGCCGGCAGCCCGACCGCGGCGAACGCGCCGGCCGCCGCGGCCTCGCGCGGGCCCCAGCCGCCGACGGTGAGCGGGATCGTCATGGCCAGCAGCGCGACCAGCAGCAGCGGCACGAGGACGGCGGTCGGGGCGCCGGCCCCCGCCGCCCGGGCGGCGACGACGAACAGCGTCACGTGGCAGGCGAGCGCGCCGACCGAGGTGGCGAGCACCCCGGCGGCGGTGCGCGGGCGCAGCACCACCGCGGCGTCGGCCCACAGGCGTCGCAGGCGGGCGCGGAGCAGCCACGACGCGGCCCCGAGCAGGACGGCCCCGGCGACGACGACGGCCACGGTGCCGCCGGGCAGCGGCCCGGCCACCGCCCGCAGCAGGTCCGGCTGCAGCCCGAGCACGACGACGGCCGCGCCGAGCGCGACCAGCGTCCCCGCGGCGCGCTCGATCACCACGGCGCGCACCCCGGCCCCGAGGTCGCCCTCGCTGCGGCCGTGGCTGACCGCGCGGTGCACGTCACCGAGCACACCCGCGGGCAGCAGCGAGTTCAGGAAGGTCGCGGAGTAGCAGTCGGCGACCGCCCGCGACGGCGGCAGCCGCAGCCCGATCCCGCGGGCGACCATCCGCCAGCGCCACGCGGACAGGACCGTCGCGAGCGCGCCGAGCACGAGGGCCGCGACGACGGCGCCCGGCCCGATCCCGCGCAGCCGTTCCAGCACCGGACCGACGCCGACCTGCACGACCAGCACGACGAGCAGCACCGCGCCGCCGAGCAGCCGCAGCACCGCCCCGGTCCGCCCCTGCCGGGGCGCCCCGCCGGGCGCTGCGGGCCGGTGCGTGGTCACGACCGCTCCCCCGGCACGGCGAGCAGGTCGACGTGGCCGACCTCGACCCGCAGCGTCCCGGCCGCGAGCGCGGCCTCGCGCCGCTGCAGGTAGCCGGGGACGTGCACGGCCAGCGCCGGGTCCTGGACGCAGGCGGCGTCGAGCCACCCGGCCAGCCACTCGCGCAGCAGCGCGGGCCGGTCCGGCCCGAGCCGCCACGGCGTGTCCGCGGTGCGGACCGTCGCGCCGTGACGGGCGAACGTGGCGGCCGCGACGGCGGGCGCGTCGGGGCCGAGCATCCGGCGGCCGCCCGCCTCGCGGCGCTGGTGGGCGTCGAAGGCGGCGGCGAGGCCGGCGTCGAGCGGCTCGGCCGGATGGAACCGGACGCGCCCGGAGACCGACAGCGTGAGCAGCGCGGGCGCCCGCGCGGCGGCACAGCTCGCGGCGAGCGCGTCCGTCTCCTGCGCGGTGAGCAGGTCCAGCAGCGCCGACGCGGTGACCAGCGACGTCCCGGCCAGGTCCGCGGGCCCGAGCCCGGTGAGGTCGCCCGGCCCGGCCTCTGCGGTGACCCCGGGCGGGAGCGCCGCGACCGCGCGGGACAGCACGACCGGGTCGCGGTCGTGCAGCACCCAGTGCTGGTCGTGCGGCAGGCGGGGGGCCAGCCAGCGCCCCATCGAGCCGGTGCCGCAGCCGAGGTCGCGCACGAGCAGCGGGCCGGGCGATAGCACGGCGGCGACGGCATCGGCCAGCGCGGCCGAGCGGGCGGCGGCGTCGGCGGGTTCGCGCAGGGCCAGCCACTCGGGCGGGCAGAGCGGGTTCCCGGCCGGGCCCTGGACCGGCGCGGCGCTCACGGGAGCACCGCCGCGAGCGTGCGGGCGGTGACGGTCCAGCCGTCGAGCCGGGCGCGGCGGGCGCGGGCCGCGGCACGCAGGTCCGCGCGCAGGGCGGGGTCGGTGAGCCAGGCGCGCAACGCGGCGGCGAGCCCGCCGGGCGCGACGAGCAGCCCGCCGCCGTCGACCGCCTCGGCGACCCCGCCGACGTCGTGGGCCAGGACGGGGACGGCGCGGGCCAGCGCCTCGGTGGCGACCATGCCGTAGGTCTCGGCGCGCGAGGGCAGGACGAGCAGGTCGGCGGCCGCGTAGGCGGCGTCGAGGTCCGGGCCGGTCAGCGGCCCGGTGAGCGTGACGCGGTCGCCGAGCCCGTGCCGGCCGACCCGGGCGCGCACCAGGGCGGCGTGGCCGGGGTCGCGGTCGGCGGGGCCGGTCAGGTGCAGCGTCCAGCCGAGGTCGGCGACGGCGGCGAGCGCGTCGACGAGCAGGTCGTGACCCTTGGTGGGGGTGAGCGCGCCGACGGCGAGCAGCCGCGTCCCGGCGGGGACGGGTGTCGTCACCGCGGCGGGGTCGGCGCCCGGGCGGGCGACGTGCACCCGGTACGCGGGCAGCCCGTGCACCGCGACGACCCGGCGCGCGGTCCAGACGCTGGTGGTGACGACCGTGGCCGCGTGGTGCAGCGCGGCCCGTTCGCGGGCCGTCCGGTCCGCGGCGAGCCCGGGGCCGGGCCCGAGCTCGTCACCGAGCGGCAGGTGCACCAGGACCACGAGGTGCAGCCGCCCGGCGTGGCGGGCCAGGACGTCCGGTGCGGCGCAGGCGACGAGCCCGTCGAGCAGCACGGGTGCGCCGGCGGGGACGCGGGCGAGCGCCGCGTCGAACCGGTCCCGGTCGGCACCGTCCGGGTCCGGCCAGGCGCCCGCGACCGGGGTCTCGACGACGGTCCGGTCGAGCGCGTCGCGGACCCGGCGGTCGTAGTGGTCGCCCCCGCTCGGCGAGCGCGGGTCACCGCTCCCCGCGGGGAGGACGAGGTGCACCGCCCGGCCCGTGGCCCGGGCCGGGGCGGCCGGGGCGGCAGACGTCACAGCTCCCGCTCGTAGCTCGCCCACGCGACGTGCGACTCGTGCAGCGTGACCACGAGCCCGGACAGGCCCCCGGCGTTGCCGCCGAGCCGCCCGGCGCGGATGCGGTCGGCGAGCCGGTCGGCGACGGTACGGGCGAGGAACTCGGTGGTCGTGTTGACGCCGGCGAACTCCGGGTGGTCGTCGAGGTCGCGGTGGTCGAGATCGGCGAGCACCTCCCTCAGCTGCGACGTCGCCAGCGCGATGTCGACGACGATGCCGTCCGGGTCGAGCTCGGGACGGCGGAACGTCGCGTCGACGAGGAAGGTCGCGCCGTGCCGCTGCTGGGCCGGTCCGAACACCTCACCGCGCAGGCTGTGCGCGATCATCACGTGGTCACGGACGGTGATGCTGAACACCGGCTCTCCCTCCTGAGAACGACACCCGCGTCGCTGCCGTCGGACGCAAACGGGCAAAGTTCATGAAACCACCAGCCGCCGGGGGCGGCGCGACGGTCCCGGGACGGTGCAGGTGGGCGGGCCGTGCCGGACGGGCACCGGTACCCTTCACGCGCTACGCCCTCGTAGCTCAGGGGATAGAGCACCGCTCTCCTAAAGCGGGTGCCGCAGGTTCGAATCCTGCCGGGGGCACACAGGTCAGAGGCGCAACGACGATCCTCCGACCGGCGCTCATGGAGCTAGCCGTAAAGCGAGTTGTCGCTACGCCCGCTCCGTGGCGTGACCCCGTGGCGTGACCTCGTGGCGCACGACAGCGGCAACGCCGCCGGATCCACGCCTTCCCCAGCAGGTCATTGCGGGTCAGAGTGTACGCCGGCATCGACGCCCCGAGCGGCAAGCGGAACGACCTCGTCGAGACCGTGCCCGCCGGCCGCCCCGAGACCGGGGCGGAGGCCGAGAAGATCCGCAACCGGTCCGTCGACCAGGTCGACGAGCAGCGCAACCCGCGCATCACGGCGACCGTCATCCGGCTCACGGACCGCCACCTAGGACTTCCTCGACGGCGAGACGCTCGACAGCCACCAGGCGGTCCTCCGCCGGTGCCGAGACCACTGCGACGGCCGTCAAGCCGTCCAGCACGCCGTCGACGGCACCCACGGGTGCACCGAGGCGCGCAGGACGCGACGATCCTGAACGCAGCCCTCGGCGAGGCATGGTGGGGGGCGTTCTTGTGGCTCGCCATGACGACCGGTGCGCGCCGGGGCGAGCTGTGCGCACTGCGCCGGAGTCCCCGGGCCGGGTTCGTCGGCCGCCTCCGCGAAGCGGCGAACCTCGCCGGGCCGCGTGTCTCGGAAACCGAGTCGGTGAGCGTCCCGATCCTGCGCGCATCCCCACGCGAGTGACCGGAAGGAGCGATGCGGGCCACGACGACACCACCGAGCCGGGAGACAGCGTTGGACCCGATCCGGATCAGATCGCGTGCCGCCGACCACGAGCCGGCCGGGAACGCGGCGTGACGACGGTCCGTCCCACGACGGGACTCCTCCCGCGCCGCAGTTGCCGAACCAGAGCACGTCCGCGGACTCGCTCAACAGAAGTCCGCGCCGTGCCCCCTCCTGAAGTCCGACGGCGACAGGTGGTACCGACTTCGGAACGCGGCGGCAAAACGGCTCGAACTCGAGAAGCCCCAGCGGGCGGCGACCTGGCTGACCGTGGGTCCGGCCTGCTCCTCGAGGTCTGCCTTCGCGCGCTGCAGACGAACCGTCGTCAGGTACTCGGTCGGGGTGGAACCGACCCACTCCTGGAAGCCCTCCTGCAACCGTCGTACAGTCGTACTGCCCAGGCTGGCCATGTCCGCCACCGTCCACGGACGGGCCGGATCGTCCCGGATCGCGTCGATCACCCGCGAGATCGTCCGCGGCCGCGCCGCCGGGCCGGTTCCGAGATCGGGGAAGCTGCTCAGCAGGAAGCCGGCGGTCACGGCCCCCGCGAGCTGCTCGCGGATCACCGGGGAACCGCTGAACAGCGTCGGCCGCCGGAGGTGGGCCGCGAGACTGTTCACCAGCTGCCGCCAGTCCTGGCCCGCACCCCGGTCGAGATCGAGCTGGTCCGGGAGGCTCACGGCCGCCCGGGCGAGTTCGGCACCCAGTACACGTTCCGCCTCCACGTCGAGCCGGCCCCGGTCGAACTTGACCCCCAGGACCGTGCAGGTCGCGTCCCAGTGCGTGATCCGGCACGAGCTGTCGGCCCGGAACACCGTCGCCTGACCTGGCACCGAGGTGACCGAGCCGTGACGACCGCGGCTGACGAGGTGTCCGGTCAGCGGGATGTTGACCTCGTAGGCCCCGGGGCAGTCGCAGTTCAGCGCGATGTCCGCGCCCCAGCCGACGTACCCGATCAGCACCGGCCCGAGGTCGAGGGTCTGCAAGGTCAACCGGGGTTCGCTCCGGGCGGTGCTCGGTATGAGCTCGTGCGGGAAGTACGCCTCCGCCACGCTCCGCGACACCTGGTCCCAGTCCCGGGGTGGCGCACTTCGCCGTGCCGCCATGCTCGTGATGGTAACCGACGCAGATCACATTCGAACTTGTCGCGCCTTCGGTGTCGGATCCGCGCGATCGGTGTCGTCAGCGGCCTCGGACCGTCCCTACCTTCTCGACGTCCCGAACGACGTAGTGAAGGAGGTCACCTCGATGACGACGGTGGACGAGACCAGGACTCCGGACCTGTCGTGGCTGAAAGAGGTCACGATGACGGACCTGGAGCGCAACCCGTACGCGACCTACGAGCGGCTGCGGGCCGAGGCTCCCCTCGCTTTCGTCCCGGTCCTCGGGTCCTACGTGGCGTCCACGGAGGAGATCTGTCGCGAGATCGCCACGAGCGTGGACTTCGAGGCCGTCATCACGCCTGCCGGTGGCCGTACGTTCGGCCACCCGGCGATCATCGGGGTCAACGGCGACGTGCACGCCGACCTGCGCGGCATGGTCGAGCCCGCGCTACAGCCGGTCGAGGTGGACCGCTACGTCGACGACCTGGTCCGGCCCATCGCCCGCCGGTACCTGGAGCAGTTCGAGAATGCCGGCCGCGCCGAGCTGGTCTCCCAGTACTGCGAGCCGGTGAGCGTCCGGTCCCTCGGCGACCTGCTCGGGCTGCGGGACGTCGAGTCCGACGTCCTGCGCGACTGGTTCGCGAAGCTGAGCCGGTCGTTCACGAACGCGGCGATGACCGAGGACGGCCGGTTCGCCAATCCGGAGGGATTCGTCGAGGGCGACCAGGCCAAGGCCGAGATCCAGGCCGCGGTCGATCCGCTCATCGACCGATGGATCACCCACCCCGACGACAGTGCGATCTCGCACTGGCTGCACGACGGGATGCCGCCGGGCCGCACCCGTGACCGCGCCTACATCTACCCCACCATCTACGTCTACCTGCTCGGTGCGATGCAGGAGCCCGGGCACGGCATGGCGTCGACGCTGGTGGGCCTGTTCGGCGAGCCGGAGCAGCTGGAGCGGGTCGTCGACGAACCCGCGCTGATCCCGCGGGCGATCTCCGAGGGGATGCGCTGGACCTCACCGATCTGGTCGGCGACCGCGCGCATCTCGACCCGTCCGGTGCGGATCGCCGGGGTGGACCTCCCGGCGGGGACCCCGGTGATCCTCTCCTACGGATCCGCCAACCACGACACCGGCCGGTACGAGGCGCCGACCCGGTTCGACATGGACCGTCCGCCGATGCCGCACCTGGCGTTCGGCGCGGGGAACCACGCCTGCGCCGGGATCTACTACGCCAATCACGTCATGCGCATCGCGCTGGAGGAGCTGTTCGAGTCCATCCCGAACCTCGAGCGCGACACCTCCTCCGACGTCGAGTTCTGGGGGTGGGGTTTCCGCGGCCCGACCACGCTGCACGCCACGTGGGAGGTGTGAGCGCGTGGCGTTCACGGCCACGGTGGCCGGGCGGCCGGTGGACTGCGGAGCGGACCAGTCGATCCTCGACGCGTTCCTGCGCGCCGGTGTGTGGATGCCGAACTCGTGCAACCAGGGCACCTGCGGGACCTGCAAGGTCCGGGTGCTGAGCGGAGAGGTCGACCACCGCGACTCCCCCGTCGACACCCTGGGCGAGCAGGAACGCGCCGACGGGCTGGCCCTGGCCTGCCAGGCCCGGCTGCGCTCGGACGCCGTCGTCGCCCCGTCCGGCCCCGGCGACCGGCGCGTGGGCCGCACGACCCACCCCCTGCGCGACCTGGACGCGACCGTCGTCGGGATCGAGGACATCGCCCGCGACACACGACGGGTGCGGCTCGGCCTCACCGAGCCGCTCGCCTTCCACGCCGGGCAGTACGTGGAGCTCGTCGCTCCGGCGTCCGGGGCCCGGCGCCAGTACTCGCTGGCCAACACCGCCGACGAGGACAAGGTCCTGGAACTGCACGTCCGCTCCGTGCCCAGCGGGCTGGCCACCGAGCAGTGGATCTTCAGCGACCTCGCCGTCGGCGACCGTGTGCAGGTCACCGGGCCGCTGGGTGACTTCTTCCTCGACTCGGAGGACGACGGCGGCGAGCCCATGGTCCTCATCGGCGGCGGGACCGGCCTGGCGCCGCTGATCGCCCTGGTCAGGACGGCGCTCGGTCGTACACCGGACCGCGAGATCCTGCTCTACCACGGGGTCCGGGGCGCAGCCGACCTGTACGACCTCGACCTCATGGCCGGGCTGTCGGGCGCCCATCCGAACTTCAACTTCGTCCCGGTGCTGTCGCACGAGGACCCGCCACGGGGGACGTTCCACCGCACAGGTCTCCCCACCGACCTCTTCGTCGACGACGTGGCCTCGGCCCGCGGCTGGTCCGGATGGCTGTGCGGCCCGCCGGCGATGGTCGAAGCCGGGGTGAAGGCGTTCAAGCGTCGCCGGATGGCGCCCCGCCTGATCCACCGCGAGAAGTTCACCCCTGCCGACGCCGCCTGACAGCCACCCACCACACAGTCGAGGGAGACCGATGACCAGCCAGACCTGCCCCCGTGACTTCAACCCCATGACGGGCCCCGATCGCGACGACCCGAACCCGTTCTACGCGGACTGCCGGGACAACGAGCCGGTCCGCTTCAGTGCGACGCTCGGCGCGTGGCTGGTGACCCGCTACGACGACCTGCGAACGGTCGTCGACGACCCGGCGACCTTCTCCTCGCGCAACGCGATCCCGTCCATCTGGAACAACCCACCCGAGGTGGTGAAGGTCTTCGAGGACGCGGGCTGCACGCCCGAGGGCGCCACGGTCGTCAACACCGACGAACCGGAGCACGCCCCTCTGCGCCGCGCGCTGGAACACGCGTTCGGCGGGCGGCGGATCCGCGCCGTCCAGCCGCTGATGAAGCGCAAGGCCGAGGAGCTGATCGACGCGTTCGCCGCCGACGGCCGCGTCGACCTGCTGTCCCGTTACGCGGACCCGTTCGTGCAGGCCGTCGTGAGTGCGGTGTTCGGGATCCCGGATTCCGACATCGATCTCGTCCAGGACTGGACGAACGACCAGGTCCTGCTCTGGAACCCGCTCGCCCCCGTCGAGGGGAAGGTCGAGGCCGCCCGGCGCATGGTGGAGTACGAGCGCTACATCGCCGCGCTCATCGAGGACCGCCGTGCGCACCGGCGCGAGGACTTCATCTCGGACATGGTGCACGGCGACGGCGACACGTTCCCGCCGATGAGCTACTCCGACATCCAGTACGTGTTCCGTGGCCTGCGTGTCGCCGGCCACGACACCACGCGGGACACCATCACCAGCACGCTGCTGGCGATGCTGCAGAACCGGCGCTGGTGGGACGAGGCGGTGCAGAACCCCCGGATCATCCCTCGCCTCACGGAGGAGACGCTCCGCAAGGACGCCCCCCACCGCGGACTCATGCGCGTCACCACCCGCGACACCGACCTCGGGGGCGTCGATCTGCCCGCGGGCACCGCCCTGCTCCTCCTCTTCGGCTCCGGCAACCGGGACGGGCGCACCTTCCCCGAACCGGACGTCCTGGACCCGGAGCGGCCCAACGTCCGTGACCACCTGGCCTTCGGTCACGGCATCCATCAGTGCCCGGGCGCGACCCTGGCCAGGACCGAGGTCCGCATCGCGATCGAGACGCTGACCGCCCGTCTCCCGCAGCTGGTGCTGGAGCCGGGCTGGGACCCCGTCTACATCGCGAGCTACTTCTTCCGGGGTCTGGAGGAGCTGCGCGCTTCCTGGCCCACGGCCCACTGACAGAGGTCTCACATGGAATCCTCCGAGCGCGATCTCCTCGTCGCCGGTGTGCGGCACGAGGCCGACGGCGTCGTGTCGATCGAGCTGACCGACCCGGACGGGGCCGAGCTCGCGGCCTGGGAGCCGGGAGCACACATCGATGTCGTGCTGCCCGGCGACCTCGTCCGCCAGTACTCGCTCTGCGGTGACGTCGACGACCGCAGCCGCTACCGGATCGGCGTCCTGCGCGAACCGACCGGCCGCGGCGGGTCGGAGTTCCTGCACACGCGACTCGCCGTCGGTGACCGGCTGCGGATCCGTGGACCACGCAACAACTTCACCCTGGTGGACGCTCCGCACCACGTCTTCGTCGCCGGCGGCATCGGGGTCACCCCGCTCCTGCCGATGCTCGACGCCGTCCGGCGACGGGGCGGGTCCTGGCAGATGGTCTACGGCGGCCGGACCCGGTCGGCGATGGCGTTCCGGGACGAGCTGCCCGACGGGGTCCAGCTCGTCCCCCAGGACGAGCTCGGCCACCCCGACCTCGCAGGTGTGCTCGACGGTGCCGCACCGGGGACCCTCGTGTACTGCTGTGGACCGGCCGGGCTGATCGATGCCGTACGGCAGCGGTGCGCCGGATGGGCGGACCCGGACGCGGTCCGGTTCGAGCTGTTCGCGGCACCCGGGACGATCGACGACGTCGACGAGCAGCAGCCGTTCGAGGTCCAGCTCGCCCACAGTGGCGTCTCGTTCACGGTGCAGCCCGGTGAGTCGATCCTGGCCAAGGCGATCGAGGCCGGGGCGGACATCGTGTTCGACTGCCAGGACGGCATCTGCGGCAGCTGCGAGACCCCGATCATCGAGGGGAGCGCCGACCATCGCGACCATGTGCTCACCACCGCTGAGCGGGAAGAACAGGCATGTCTGATGGTCTGCGTCTCGCGCAGCAGGAGTCCCCGTCTCGTCCTGGACCTGTGATCCCCGTTCACCAAGGAGACCTGTCGTGCACGTGCTCACCGTGGCCTACGGCCACCCCTCGGACCCGGCCGCGTTCGACCGGTACTACGAGACCGTCCATCAGCCCCTCGCCGCTGCGGTCCCCGGGGTGCGGGCGATCCGTGTCCTGCACTGCGCCGGTCTCGACGGCACTCCGGCGCCCTACCACCTCGTGGCGGAGCTGACGTTCGACTCCGCCGATGCCGTCCAGGCCGGGCTCGCCTCCCCGCAGGGGCAGGCGGCCGCCGGCGACCTGGCCAACTTCGCCGACGGCGGCGCCACGCTCTTCCTGCAACACGACTGACCTCACCTCGCCCGGAGGGCTCCGCGATGTCACGCCGCCACGCCGTCGACAACGGTCATGGGCACCACAGCTCGCCGGTCGCGGAGCCGGCGGGACAGCACATCCGGCCGGGCGGTCCAGGGCCCCGGTGCCCTCGTGCTGAGCGGTCTCGCTTCCCGAGCGCCTGCCGACGGGCGCAGCACCCTCGAGTGGTACCGGCGAGTGCATACGTCCACGTCCCCCGTGGGGGCGCTGTTCCCCGAGGCGTCCGGGCCGTCCACGACCCATCTGCCCGGGGACCGGTCGTGCGACAGCGGTCGGACAGCGTCACGCTGACGGGCAGGGACCGGACCGCACGCTCCGGGAGACCTGCGAGACCCACGCGGACCCCACGACGGCGCCGACGCGGCCCCGGTGACAGGTCGACGGGCCGGGCAGCCGTCCCACCGAGGACGGGCTGCCCGGCGGAGCCGCACGGTCAGTCGGTCGCGCGGTCCCGGGCCGGGTCGACGGCGAGGGCGAAGACGAGCCCACCGAGGGCGAGCAGCAGCCCGAACACCAGGAAGGACATCGTGTACCCGCTGCCCGGTGCGGCACCGGTGTCGATCAGCCGCCCGGCCAGCAGCGGGCTGGCCACCCCCGCGGCGGCGGACGACGCGGTGATCATGGCCAGCGCTCCGGCCCGATGGGCGGCGCCGAACAGCTCCGAGACCACCGGGAAGGTCACGGTGTTCACGGTGACCGAGAACCCGTAACCCAGGATCACTGCGGCGACCGCGACGGCCGGTACGTCCACGAGCGGGATCGCCGCGAGCACCAGACCGGACAGCAGCAGACAGATCCCGCCGACACGGCCTCGACCGACCCGGGCCGGGGCGCCACGGCGCATGATCCGGTCACCGAGCCCGCCGATCAGGAACAGCGCCCCCAGCCCGGCCACACTGGGCAGGGCGAACAGGGTGCCGGCGGTGGCAGCGGAGAAGCCGAGACCGTTCTGGAAGTAGGAGGGCAGCCAGGTGAACACGACAGCGGCGAGCGCTCCCTGGGCGAATGTGGCGAACAGGCAGGCGAGCATGGTGGGGGTGCGCAGACCGCGCATCCATCCGCGATCCCGGGCCGGGGCGGGCCCCTGCGCGCCGGCGTAGGGGCCGGGGCGACCGAGCAGGTACCAGGCGACCAGCCACAGCAGCGCCACGACGCCGATCGCCACGAACCCGACCCGCCATCCGAACGCGACGACCGACAGCGAGATGACCGGCAGCAACGCGATCTTCGAGAACGACGCACCACTGGTGATGAGTGCGGCGGGCAGGCCGCGGCGGCTGGCCGGGAACCACGAGTAGGCGGCGTTGTGCGCCAGCGGCACTGCCGGCCCCTCGGCGGCACCGACGACGACCCGGCTGGCGATGAGCATCAGCGCGCCCCCGGCGAGCGCCGCAGGAATCTGGCCGAGCGCGATGAGCAACCCGCACCCCAGCAGCACCGCGCGCGTGGAGACCCTACGACCCGACAGGGCGATGGCCAGACAGCTGATCATCGTCAGCAGATAGGTCGCGCTGCTGATGAGACCGTAGGTGGTGGCGGACATCCCGAGTTCGGTGCGGATGGGTGTCGCGACGATGCCGAGCAGTCCCTTGTCCAGGAACACCAGCACGTGAGCGCCCGCAGCCGCCGAGGTCACCGCCCAGGGCATCCATGTCCGCTCGGTCCGGGGTGTGGCGGCCGCCCCGGTTCGATTCAGTTCGGTCGTCATCGCGTCTCCTCGTCGAGAGCCATCGGGCCGGAGGAGTTCCGGCCACGGGTCGTGCGGATCATGAAGGTGGTGTGGGTCGTTCAGGGCGACGGCGCGAGCTGCGCACCGCCGCAGACGTGCAGGACCTCGCCGGTGATGAACCCCGCGCCGGGCGAAGCGAGGAAACCCACGGCCTCCGCGATGTCCTGTGGGGTGGCGAAGCGGCCCATCGGAGTCATCGCGAGGTGCCTGGCCTCGAAGGCCGCGTACTCGGCCTCGGTGCGCCCGGACCGGGTGAAGGGTGTGGCGACCATGCTGGGTGCGACCGCATTGACCGTGACCCCGAGCGGGGCGAATTCCAGGGCGAGCGAGCGGGTCAGCCCCACGACGCCCGCCTTGGAGGTCACATAGGCCACCGGCCCACCGGACAGCCAGGTCCGCGAGGTGATGTTGACGACCCGTCCCCCGGTGCCCGACCCGCGCCACACCCCGGCGGCGGCCCTGCACAGCGCGGTCGGCCCCCAGACGTTGACCGCCATCAGCCGTTCCCAGTCGGCACGCTGCAGGGCGTCGAGCTCCCGGACTGCGGTGACGGCGGCGTTGTTGACGACGACGTCGAGTCGCCCGTACCGCTTCTCGACGTCCGCGACGAACTCCTCGACCGAGGTGTCGTCGGCGACGTCGAGGGGCAGGGCGACGGCGCCGGGAATCTGCGCGGCACGGTCGCGGGCCGCGTCGAGGTTCCGGTCGGCGAGCACCACGTGCTCGACCACTCCGATCAGTCGTGTCCCGATGGCAGCACCGAGCCCGCCCGCGCCACCGGTGACGACGGCGACCCGCCCGGCGTTCACGCCGGCTCCACTGCGGGCTCGGTCCGACCGAGGACCTCCAGCCCGCGCCGCAGCGCCGCGGCCGGGGCCAGATCGGTGCTGAAGTCCTCCAGCGAGACCCAGCCGCGGTAGCCGCCGCGGTGCAGCGCAAGACGCAGCGCAGCGACGTCGAGGACGCCGCGGTCCATCGGGGACCACTGCAGCTGCCACGGAGCTCCCGCCACCGACGGCACCCAGCGGGCGTTCTTGACGTGCACGTGGGTGAGGTGGGCACCCAGCAGCTCCACTGCGGTGTCGTGGTCTTCGTAGCCCTCGACCAGCAGGTTCCCGGCGTCGTAGATCGCGCCGACCCGGGTGGGGTCGGCGCCCTCCAGGATGCGGGCGGTCAGCGACGCGCTCGGGCAGATCGAGCGCTGGTGCAGCTCGAGCAGCGCCCGCACCCCGTACTGCGCGGTGAGCTCCTCCAGCTCGCCGACGAACCGACGGGCGGCCCGGGCGTGCTCGACCCACGGCTCGCCGTCGCGCCAGGGGGCGCGGAAGCGGAACCAGCCGACGCCCGCGTCGGCGGCTGCCACGGCCGCGCGTCGGGCGGTCGTCAGGTCCCCGGAGTCGACATAGGTGTCGAGCCCGACGACCTCCAGCCCGGCCCGGCGGCACCGCTCCACGACGGGTGCGACGTCGTCGAACCGCAGGGTGCAGCGGTTGTCGGTGAACACGTCGGTGCCCGCACCCGGGCCCCGATCGTCGACCCGCCACTCGATCCCGGTCGCTCCCGAGGCCGCGACGGTCTCGATCGCCTCATCGGGGGTGTGCTCGAAGAGCATGATCGAGCACACGGCCAGGGGGCTCGTTCTGATGTCCACGTCGTCGTCGGTCACGGAAGAAGTGAACGTTCGAACCCCTCCGGCTGTCCAAGACCGCCCGCGTCACCCGGGCATGCCTGCGAAGCATGACCAGTGGGGTTCGGGCGATACTGGTCCGGTGGAGCTGCGACACATGCGCTATGTCCTGGCGGTCGCGCAGCACGGGTCGTTCGGCAGGGCGGCCGAGGCGCTGTTGGTGGCCCAGCCGTCGTTGAGCAGGCAGGTCCGCGCCGTGGAGACCGAGCTCGGAGAGCTTCTGTTCGTGCGGGGCCCAGGCGGGGTCACTCCGACCGCGGCCGGGCGGGCATTCGTCACCCATGCCCGGCAGGTCATCGCGTTGGCCGACGCGACAGGAGAGGCGGTACGGGCCGAGGCACCGCCACGTGAGCTCGTCCAGATCGGGCTGCCGCCGGGCCTGTCGACCGAGTGGACCTCTCACGTGGCGCGCGGGCTGCTGCACGACGTTCCCGGGGCCACCGTCAGATTCGTCGAGGCGGGCAGCGCCGAACAGCTGCGACTCCTGTCCCAGGGGCGCCTCGACGTGGCGTTGGTCCATCAGATCCCGCCCGCCGGCACCTGGTCCGCGCTGGTTGCGAGTGAGCCCCTGGGTGTCGCGGTCCGCCCCGACCATCCGCTCGCCGCATCGGCCGTCTATCGACTCGTCGATCTGGACGGGCTCCGCGTGCTGGTGCACTCCCGCGACCAGATCCCCACTCAGCAGGACGGTGTGCTCGCCGCAGCCAGCACGTTCGGAATCGCCCCGGTATGGATCTTCGCCCGGTTCGTCGAGCACGCCAGGGCCAGTGCCGAGGCCGCCGAGGCCGACGCGGTGCTCGCCGGTTCGCACACCGCCGCCCGGCAGCTGGCGGACTGGGTGTGGCGTCCGGTCGAGGGCCTGGGGCAGCCGATGAACACCTGGGTCGTCCGCCGCAACGACGCCCGGGACGTCGCGACCCCGGTCGTCGCGGTCATCCGCGCGGCCGCATCCGCGAGGACGCGGGACGCTCGGGACTGAACGTCCGCCACGGGGCCGGGGCAGGCCCGGTCGCGTCCGCCCCGTCGGAGCAGCGAGGACAGCAGAGACCACCGACGGTCCCGGCCTCCTCGAGTAGGTGCCGCAGACCGCGGGGTGCACGCCGGGCTGCGGATGGCCCGCGAGGTGCGCCGCGGACGTGAACGAGTCGCACGGCTGCTACGCGCCGCCGGGATCGCCGAGCACATGCGCGCCGAGCTGGTCGTCGACACACCACGGATGGCGACCTGGCGACGCCGGCCCGCACCCGGTGCGATCGTCCACGCCGACCGCGGAGCCCAGTCCACCTCCTGGATCTTCGGGCACCGGCTGCGCGAGGCCGGCTGCTCGGCTCGATGGGCCGGGTCGCGTCCAGCGTGGACGACACGCCGATCGGACCGTTCCGGTCGGCTGCGCGGCGCGAGCCGCTCGACACCCGCGATCGGGACACCCCGCAGCAGCTGTCCGCGGCGATCTTCGAGTGGATCGAGGCCTGGTACAACCCCCGCCGACGCCACACCAGCACCGGCCACCCCGCCCCGCCCCGCCCCGGCCGCGGACGACGTCACACCGCCGCCGCTACCGCGACATGATCAGCACACCGATCGTGTCCGGGGAACAGGGCCAGGCCCCGTACTTCCTCGGCGCCGGCATCACGCCGACCCCTCCGCGGGTTCAGAGCCTCCATCGAGACGGGGCGGTTCGCAGCCGAAGGCCGCGAGTCCGACGGAGAGCCCCGAGGGGCCGTGTGTCCACCCACGCGGACTCGGGACCGAGCGGGGCCGGGATCCGGCGACGACCGGACCCCGGCCCGGGTCAGCTCCCCGCCCCGGGGCGACCGAGTCGCCGTCGCCAGTCGGGGGCACCGAGGAACCGGACGACCTTCGCGATGAGGTCGCCGCGAGACTTCGACACGGGATACCAGTTCGGCTCGGAGCGCGGCTCGATCCGCTCGGCGACGACGGTCTGCTGCCGGCAGTACTTCAACAGGCCCTGGGCCCCGCCGGCGGCGCTCGAGCACGAGCACTGCTCAGGACGCCAAGCCCCGAGAGGGCCGCGGCGACCGTCACCGGGGCGACCGGCAGGAGATGTTCGACATCATCGACGGCGGCCGGGCGACTCGGTCGTGCTGACCAGCTCGGTCGCCGGGCTCGCGGGCCTCCCGGACCAGGCCCACTACCGCGCGGCCGAGCACGGGCTGGTCGAGCCGATGCGGGTACTCGCGGTCGAGCGCGCACCGCACGGCATCCGGGTGGGCTCACGTCCGGGCCCCCGGGTCGGGACCGTCAGCCCCGCAGCTCCGGCAGGTCCTCGTAGCGCCACTCGGTCTGCGCGACGGCGCCGGGGGCGTCCCGCTCGCGGGCGCGCAGCTCCACCCGCCGGATCTTCCCGGAGATCGTCTTCGGCAGCTCCGCGAACTCCAGGCGCCGCACCCGCAGGTACGGCGCCAGGTGGTCGCGCGCGTGGGTCAGGATCGCCACGGCCGTCTCCCGGGTCGGCTCGTGGCCCGGGGCCAGCGCGACGTAGGCCTTCGGCACGGCCAGCCGGACCGGGTCCGGCTGCGGGACGACGGCGGCCTCCAGCACCGCCGGGTGCTCGACGAGCACGCTCTCCAGCTCGAACGGCGAGACCTTGTAGTCGCTGGCCTTGAACACGTCGTCGGTGCGCCCGACGTAGAACAGGTAGCCCTCGTCGTCGCGGGTCGCGGTGTCGCCGGTGTGGTAGAAGCCGCCGGCCATCGCGTCGGCGGTCTTCTCCGGCATGTCCAGGTAGCCGGTCATGAGGCTCACCGGCCGCCGGGACAGGTCGATGCAGATCTCGCCCTCGGTGTCGGAGACCTCGCCGGTCACCTCGTCGACGAGGACCACCGGCACGCCGGGCAGCGGGCGGCCCATCGAGCCCGGCTTCACGACCGAGCCGGGGGTGTTGCCGACCGAGGCGGTGGTCTCGGTCTGGCCGAACCCGTCGCGCAGGGTCAGGCCCCACTGCGCCCGGACCTGCTCGATGATCTCCGGGTTGAGCGGCTCGCCCGCGGCGATGACCTCCCGCAGCGCGCCCGGGCCGCCGGACAGGTCGGCCTTGATGAGCATCCGCCACACCGTCGGCGGCGCGCAGAACGTGGTGACGCCCTTGTCCCGGATCTGGCCCAGCAACGCGGCGGCGTCGAAGCGGGAGTAGTTGTGGAGGAAGATCGTCGCCCCGGCGATCCACGGCGCGAAGAAGCAGCTCCACGCGTGCTTGGCCCAGCCCGGCGAGCTGATGTTGAGATGCACGTCGCCGGGCCTGATGCCGAGCCTGTACATCGTGGACAGGTGCCCCACCGGGTACGACGCCTGGGTGTGCTCGACCAGCTTGGGCCGGCTCGTCGTGCCGGAGGTGAAGTACAGGAGCAGCCGGTCCTCGGCGGTGGTCCCGGGGTGCTCGACGGGCGCGTCGTCGGCCGCATCGGCACCGGTGAACGCCAGCCAGCCCGGCGCCGCTCCCCCGACGGCCACGGCCGTGCGCCCGTCGAGCAGGCCCTCGAACCTGCCGGTGCACGACACGTCGGCGATCACGAACCGGGCGTCGCCGCGCTCCAGGCGGTCGGGCAGGTCGACGGCGCCGAGGGCGGTCGTCGTCGGCATGATCACCGCGCCCAGCTTCATCACCGCCAGCATCGACTCCCACAGCTCGACGCGGTTGCCGAGCATGATCAGCACGCTGTCCCCGCGGCCGACCCCCAGCCCGGACAGCCACCGGGCCACCCGGTTCGACCGGCGGCGCAGCTCGTCGAAGCTCCAGGCGCCCTCGGTGCCGTCCTCCTCGACGATGCGCAGCGCCGTGCGGGACTCGCCGTCGGCGATCACGTCGAACCAGTCGTGGGCCCACTGGAACGCGCCGTCCAGCCGTGGCCAGTCGAAGTCGTCGACGGCCCCCTCGTGGTCGCCGTGCCGCGCGACCAGCCGGTCGCGGGCACCGCGGTAGAGCTCGTGGTTGGAGGGTCGAGCGGTCATCAGGACTCCACGACGGCGGGCGCGGCCTCGTGCTCGAGGGCGCGGTTGCGGGTCTCGGTCAGCGCCGACACGCAGACGAAGGACAGGACGGCGGTCAGCGCGAGCATCACGCCGATCGCGATCGAGCCGTGGGTCGCGGCCAGCCCGGGCGCGAGCAGCGGCGGGATCGCCCCGCCGAGCACGCCCGCGAGGTTGTAGCCGAGCCCGGCGCCGGTGTAGCGGTGCCGGGCCCGGAACAGCTCGGGCAGGTAGGACCCGACGGGGCCGTAGGTGATCGCGAAGATCACCATCGTGCCGGTGAGCCCGAGCGCGAACGCGGCCGCGCTGCCGGTGTCGAGCAGCGGGAACAGCACCAGCGCCCAGACGACGCCCGCCGCGCAGGAGATCCGGATCATCGTCCGCCTGCCGAACCGGTCGGACAGCATCCCGGACACCACGATCACCGCGCCGAACACGACGGCGGCGCCGATGCCGATCGACAGCACGACCGGCCGCGACAGCGCCGCGCCCTCGGGGTTGGTGCCGTAGGAGGTCAGGTACGCCGTCCCCATGTAGAAGAACGCGAACTGCATGGTGAGCGCACCGGCGGCGAGCAGGACCTCGCGCGGCTGGTCGCGCAGCACCTGCAGGAACGGCAGCTTCTGCGCCGGGCGCGGCGCGGCGGCCGCACGGGCCTGCTCGGCGCGGAACGCCGGCGTCTCCTCGATCGAGAGCCGCACCCACAGCCCGACGCCGACCAGCAGGATCGACAGCAGGAACGGGATCCGCCAGCCGTAGGCCAGGAAGGCCTCGTCGGTGTCGCCCATGATCAGCCCGGTCGCGAGGAACGTCCCCGAGGACAGCGCGAACGCGATGGCCGGGCCGAGCTGCGGGAAGACCCCGTAGAGGCCGCGCTTCTCCTTCGGTGCGTACTCCGCCGTCAGCAGCGTCGCCCCGGCCCACTCGCCGCCGACGGCGAAGCCCTGGCAGAACCGCAGGGCCACCAGGATCAGCGGCGCGGCGACGCCGATCGTGTCCGCGCCCGGCAGCAGCCCGATCAGCACGGTCGCGACGCCCATCAGCAGCAGCGTCGAGATCAGGGTGCGCTTGCGGCCGATCCGGTCGCCGTAGTGGCCGAACACGATCGCGCCCACCGGGCGGGCGAAGAACGCCACCGCGAACGTCGCGAACGACGCCACGGTGCCGGCGGTGGCGCCCAGCGCCGGGAAGAACACCTTCGGGAACACCAGCGCCGCGGCCGTGCCGTAGATGAAGAAGTCGTAGAACTCGATCGTCGTACCGGCGCAGCTCGCAGCGGCGACCCGGCGCAGGGGTACCGGCGGCCGACCGGTCGGTGGAGTGGACATCAGGGCGCCCCTCGTCGAGCAGGTCTGTGGTGGGTGCAGCGTCGTGCGGGGCGGCGACGGGCCGCTACCAACCGAAGTCGGGGGTGGCGTCTGCGTCCGGCCGTCCGGGAACCGGGCCCGCCGGCGCGGCTTGACGTGCGGCCCCGGCGTCTGGCAGAACTCGCGCGAGGCGCCTCGTTGCTCGTCACGACCGCCGCGCACCGGGCAGGGACGTCCGGACCGGACCGAGGAGGACCTCCGTGCTGCACGACGACTCCGTGGCGCGCGCCCTCGACTCGGTCCTGGGCCGCCGGCTGCACGAGCTGCGGAGCACGACCGGGCTGCCGGTGGTGTTCGGCGGCGCCACGCGTGCGCTCGGCCCCGACCGGCAGCTCACGATCAGCCGGCTCATCGGGACGCTCGGAGACTCGCTGCGCCTGCTCAGCGTGCCGGCGGGCCGCGGGCTCGGCGGCGCCGCGATGGCGCGCCGGGCCCCGTGCCGGGTCCGCGACTACGCGACCACGGCCGGCATCACCCACGACTACGACCACGCCGTCGTCGAGCACGAGCGGCTGTCCTCGATCCTCGCCTACCCGGTCGTCGTGCACGGGACGGTGCACGGCGTCGTATACGCGGCGTCGCGGGAGAGCCGCCCGATCGGCGACGTGGCCGTCCGCAACGCCGGTGTCGTCGCGGCGACCATCGGGCGCGACACCGCCGCGCTGCTGGAGCGGCGGGACGGCCCGGCGCCTGCGGAGACGCCCGGGGGCAGCAGCGGTGGCGCGATCCGTGAGCTGGCCTCGCTGATCGCGGCGACGAGCGACCCGCAGCTGCGGGACCGGCTGGTCCGGATCCATCACGGCCTCACCGGCGTGGCGCCGGACCCGGAGCCACGCACGACGCCCGCGCCGCGCCTGCTCGCCCCCCGCGAGATCGAGACGCTGCGCCACGTCGAGGTCGGGGCGACGAACGCGGAGATCGCCGCCCGGCTCGGCATCACCGTCCCCACCGTCAAGGCCTACCTGCACAGCGCGATGCGCAAGCTCGACGCCGGGAACCGGGCGCGCGCGGTGATCGCCGCCCGGGCCGCGGGCCTCCTGTAGCCGAGCGCGGCCGCGGCGGCGGCGCTCGGACGGGCCGGGAACGGGTGCCCGTCCCTAGACTCCCCCGGTGGCCCGGAGTGTTCGCGACACCGTCAGCGCTGCGACGCAGCCCGTCCTGCGGCGCTGGCACCGCGTCCCGATGCGGGTCCAGACCAGGATCACGATCGGGCTGCCGCTGCTCGCCGTCCTGGTGTCGGCGTCGCTCGCGCTGACCGGCAACCTGCAGCGCGTCGACATCGAGACCGACATCCAGCGCAAGTTCGAGATGACCGGCACCCTCGGCGAGCTGACGACCCTGATGGTCGACGCCGAGACCGGTGTCCGCGGCTACCAGCTCACCGGGCAGACGCAGTTCCTGCAGCCCTGGACCGAGGCGTCCGCGCAGCTGCCGTCCGTGCTCGACCGGCTCGACGCGCTCGCCGCCGCCGAGCCCGGGGAGAAGCCGCGCACCGACAAGCTGGCCCGCATCGCCGAGCTGCGGGACCTGTCCGGCAAGCAGATGGCCGACCTGGCCCGCCAGCGCGACGTCGTCGCCGCCGGTGGCGACACCGGCGCCGAGATCCGGGGCGACCTGGCCTACGGCAAGAATCTGATGGACGGCATCCGCAGCCGGGTCGACCAGATGCAGACCGGCGAGCGGGAGCTGCTCGACGACCGGATCACCGAGATCAACGACATCCGGCTGCGCGACTACCTGTCCGTCGGGATCGCGCTGGTCGTCGCGGTGCTGACCCGGTTCGTGGCGTACTTCCTGCACCGCAACGGCATCCTGCGCCGGGTCGACCGGCTGGCCGACACGGTGCGGCTCATCAACTCCGGCGAGCCGGTCCCCGAGCCGCCGCCGGAGCGGCGGGACCGGATGGGCGAGCTGGAACGCGAGGTCCACCTGCTGCAGCGCTGACCCGGCCGCCGGGGCCGGGGCGACGGCGGGGCGGGCCGGACCCCGGGCTGACGCGCCGGCCGGGTCAGCCCGTCTCGACCCGCAGCACCCGGTCGTCGGTGCCGTTCGACGTGGTGACCAGCAGCGCCCCGTCCGGTGCCGCCCGCACCCCGCGCAGCCGGCCGAAGGTGCCGTCGAGCACCGCCGGGATCTCGACGTCGGCGACCACGCCGTCCGCGCCCAGCCGCATCAGCAGCAGCTTCTGCCCGCGCAGTGCCGCGACGGCGAGCATGCCCTCGCGCGGGCCCCACCGCGGCCCGTCGAGGAACGCGGCACCGGCCAGGGCCTCGGGCGGGCTCCCGGAGCTCCACGCCGCCGCGACGGCGTCGGGGTAGCGGTCGAGGTCGGTCATCGGGACGGACTCGTCGTAGCCGCCGACGGTGCCGCCCTGCGCGGGGTCCCAGCCGTGGTTGCCGCCGGGGCGCAGCACGTTGACCTCGTCGTCGCGGGTGGGGCCGTGCTCGGCGGTGACGATGCGACCGGTGCCCGGCTCGATCGCGACGCCCTGCACGTTGCGGTGCCCGGAGGTGTACACGAGGCGCTGACGCGGATCGGCGGCGCCGGCGTAGGGGTTGCCCGCGGCGGGGCCGCCGGTGGCCGGGTCGACCCGCAGCGTCTTGCCGCCGAGCGAGGTGAGGTCCTGCGGGACCGCGCCCGTGGCCGCGTCCCCGGTGCCGACGACGAGCGCCCCGGTGTCGTCGACGGCGATCCGGCAGCCCGAGTGCCGCCCGCTCGGGGCGAGCGGCAGTCCGCCCACCAGCGGGTCGGCCACCCGGGTCGCGGTGGCGCCGTCCGGTGACAGCGTCCAGGTGACCAGCCGGACGTCGACCGGGTTCCCGCCCCCGGCGTGCGTCTGGCACGTGGTGAACCGGGCGCCGGTCGCGAAGTCGGGATGCACGGCCAGCCCCATGAGGCCGCCCTCGCCGCGGGCGAACACGTCGTCCTGCGCGGCGGCGACCGGGGTGACCGCGGCGCCGGGGGTGGGCGAGGCGAGCAGCGAGATGCGTCCGCCGCGCTCGGTGACCAGCGCCCGGCCGTCGGGCAGCACACCGATGTCCCAGGGGTGGGAGAAGCCGCCCGCGACCTCGGTGACCCGCAGCTCGCCGGGGGCCGCCGGGGCCGGGCCGGACGCCGGGGCCGGCGCGGGTGCGGGGCCGGGCGCCGCGGGGGCGGCCGCGCCGCAGCCCGCCGCCACCATCAGCGCGACGGCCGCGACCGCCGTCCCGGTGCGGCGCAGGTGGGAGGGGGACGCGTCTCGGCTCACCCGGCCATTCTGTCCGTTATCACCGTTTCCGGCGCGGTGACGGGGCCTGCGGGACCGGCCGCCACCCCCCGGGATGTGATCCGGGCCACCCGGAAGGGGGGACCACCCGCCCGGGGCCGCTGCGACGGTCGGCAGCGTCCCACCCCCCTCGCCCACGGAGCCGGACCGATGCCCCAGATGATGAACGCGTTCGTGATGCCCGAGGTCGGCAAGACCGCGGTCACCCAGAAGCCGATCCCCGAACCCGGCCCGGAGGAGGCGGTCGTCCGCACGACGGCGGCGCTGATCTGCACCTCCGACGTGCACACCGTCAAGGGTGCGCTGCCCGTCGCGCCGGGGGTGACCCTCGGCCACGAGGCCGTCGGCGTGGTGCACGCGCTGGGGTCGGCAGTCGAGGGCTTCACCGAGGGCCAGCGGGTCGCGGTCAACGCGGTGACGCCGTGCTTCCGCTGCGAGTACTGCCAGTCCGGGTTCACCAGCCAGTGCGGCGGCCCGCTCGGCGGCTACCGCTACACCGCGCAGGTCGACGGCAACATGGCCGAGTACTTCGTGGTCCCGGCGGCGAAGGGCAACCTCGCCCCCATCCCCGACGAGCTGTCCGACGAGAAGGCGGCCTACTGCTGCGACATGCTCTCCACCGGGTTCATGGGCGCCGAGCACGCCCGGATCGGGCTCGGCGAGACCGTCGCGGTGTTCGCGCAGGGCCCGGTCGGGCTGAGCGCGACGATCGGCGCGAACCTGCTCGGTGCGGGCCGGGTGATCGCCGTGGAGTCCCGCCCCGAACGCCAGGAACTGGCCCGCCGCTTCGGCGCCGACGACGTCGTCGACTTCACCCACGGCGACGCGGTCGAGCAGATCATGGACCTCACCGGCGGGGTGGGCGTCGACGCCGCGATCGAGGCGTTCGGGTTCCCGCAGACCTTCGAGGCGTGCGTGCGCGTCACCAAGGCCGGCGGGCGCGTCTCCAACATCGGCTACCACGGCGAGAACCCCGAGCCCCTCACGCTCCCGCTCGACGCCTTCGGCCTCGGCATGGCCGACAAGTCGATCCACACCGGGCTGTGCCCCGGCGGCAACACCCGCATGGCGCGGCTGTTCCAGCTGCTGCTCTCCGGCCGGGTCGACCCGACCCCGATGACCACCCACCGCTTCGGCTTCGACGACATCGAGACCGCGTTCTCGATGATGCAGGACAAGACCGACGGCATCGTCAAGCCGCTCATCACCTTCGCCTGACCCGGCGCGCACACGAGGAGGACCCATGACCGACCCGACCGTCCCGACCCGGACCGTCGACGCCGTGGTGCTCGGCGCCGGCGTCGCCGGGCTGTACCAGCTGCACCAGCTGCGGGAGCAGGGCCTGACCGTCCAGGCGTTCGACGCCGCGGGCGACGTCGGCGGCACCTGGTGGTGGAACCGCTACCCGGGCGCCCGCTTCGACTCCGAGGGCTACATCTACCAGTACCTGTTCGACGAGAAGCTCTACAAGGAATGGGCCTGGAGCCAGAAGTTCCCGGGCCAGCCGGAGATCGAGAGCTGGCTGCGCTACGTCACCGACCGGCTCGACCTGCGCCGCGACATCCGGTTCGACACCCGGGTCACCGCCGCGCACTACGACGAGGACCGCGGCCGCTGGACGGTCCGCACCGACCGGGGCGACGTCGTCGACACCCAGTTCTTCGTCTCCTGCGCCGGGATGCTGTCCGCGCCGCTGCACGACATCGAGGGCGCCGACACCTTCGCCGGACAGCTGGCCTACAGCTCGTCCTACCCGGCCGGGGGGCTCGACCTCGCCGGGAAGCGGGTCGGGGTGGTCGGCGTCGGCGCCACCGGCATCCAGATCATCCAGACGATCGCGTCCGAGGTGGGGCACCTGACGGTGTTCGCCCGTGGCCCGCAGTACGCGCTGCCGATGAAGAACCCGACCTACACCGAGGCCGACCAGCAGCGCTACCACGCCCGGTTCGACGAGCTGCGCGAGACGATCCCGCACACCTTCACCGGGTTCGAGTACGACTTCGAGCACGTGTGGGCGGACTGCACCCCGGAACAGCGGCGCGAGATCCTCGAGGAGATCTACGCCGACGGCTCGCTCAAGCTGTGGCTGGCGAGCTTCGGCGAGATGTTCTTCGTGCAGGAGGTCAGCGACGAGATCTCGGAGTTCGTCCGGGAGAAGATGCGCGAGCGGCTGCACCACGACCCGTACCTCGTCGAGACCCTCGTCCCGACCGACTACGGGTTCGGCACCCACCGCGTCCCGCTGGAGAACGGCTACTTCGAGGTCTACCACCGGGAGAACGTCGACCTGGTGAACTGCCGCCGGACCCCGATCGCCCGGATCCGGCCCGAGGGCGTGGAGCTGGCCGACGGCACCGTCCACGAGCTGGACGTGCTGATCCTCGCCACCGGCTTCGACGCCGGCACCGGCGCGCTGACCCGGATCGACATCCGCGGCCGCGGCGGCCGGTCGCTCGCCGAGGAGTGGGGCCGCGACATCCGCACCACGATGGGCCTGGCCAAACACGGCTACCCCAACCTGCTCACCACCGCGACGCCGCTCGCGCCGTCCGCGGCGCTGTGCAACATGACCACCTGCCTGCAGCAGCAGACCGAGTGGATCACCGAGGCGATCGCGACGCTGCGCGCGGAGGGCAGGTCCGTGATCGAGCCGACCGCCGAGGGCGAGGACGCCTGGGTCGACCACCACGAGGAGGTCGCGGGCGCGACGCTCGTCGCGAACACGACCTCGTGGTACCTCGGCTCGAACGTGCCCGGAAAGCCGCGGCGCCTGCTGTCCTACATCGGCGGGGTCGGCACCTACCGGCAGAAGTGCGCCGAGGAAGCGGCCAACGGCTACCCCGCCTTCACCCGGACCTGAGAGGACACGACACATGGGAACGCTCATCAACGGCTCGGTCGACCGCACCGCCGTGGACACGGTGCTCCGCCGGGCGGTCGACAGCGGCGCGGTGCCGCATGTCGCGGCGATCGTCGCCGACCGCGACGGCGTGCTCTACGAGGGCGGTGCGGGCCCCGGGACGGTCGGCGGGTCCGGCGGTGACGTCGGCGCCGCCACCCAGTTCCGGATCATGTCGATGACCAAGATGGTCGCGACGACCGCGGCGCTGCAGCTGCGCGACGCCGGGACGCTCGACCTCGACGCCCCCGTCACCGAGTACCGGCCCGAGTTCGCCGAGGTGCAGGTCCTCGACGGCTTCGACGGCGACACCCCGCGGCTGCGGGCGCCGCGGACCCCGGCGACCGTGCGGCACCTCCTCACCCACACCACCGGCCTGGGCTACTGGTTCTTCGACGCCGACCTCGCCCGCTACGAGCAGGTCACCGGCACCCCGAACGTGCTCGGCGGGCTCGGCGCGTTCCGCGCGCCGATGCTGCACGACCCCGGCGAGCGGTTCACCTACGGCATCAACACCGACTGGCTCGGCAAGGTCGTCGAGTCCGTCTCCGGGGCGGGGCTCGACGTCGTCGTGAAGGAGAACATCACCGGCCCGCTGGGCATGGACGACACGATGTTCCTGCTCGACGAGGCGCGCACCGCGAACGCGGTCACCGTGCACGTCCCGGGCGAGGACGGCGGCTGGGTCTCGGCCGGCGAGCTGCTGCCGCAACAGCCGGAGTGGTGGGCGGGCGGGCACGGGCTGTACTCCACCCCGCGCGACTACGTCCGCTTCCAGCAGGCGCTGCTGCGCGGCGGCGAGCTCGACGGGGCGCGGATCCTCGCCGGGTCCACGGTGGACGAGGCGTTCCGCAACCAGATCGGCGAGCTGGACTTCCCGCCCGCCATCCCGTCGGCGGACCCGGCGATCACGTTCCCGTTCGACGCGGGCCCCGGCTGGAAGTGGGGGTACGGCCTGATGCTCAACACCTCCGACGTGCCCGGCGGGCGCCGGGCCGGGACCGGGGCGTGGGCGGGCCTGTTCAACACCCACTTCTGGGTCGACCGCACGACCGGGATCTGCGCCTCGATCTACACCAACTCGCTGCCGTTCGTCTCGCCCGGGGCGTTCGCGCTCTACGGCGACTTCGAGCAGGCGGTGTACGCCTCGCTGCGGTGAGGCACGGCCTCGGTGCGGTTGCGGACGCCGAGCTCGCCGTAGATGTGCTTCAGGTACCACTTCACGGTGTTGACCGTGACGCCGAGACCGCCCGCGATGGCCCGGTTGTCCCGGCCCAGGCCGAGCATCCCGAGGATCTCGTGCTCGCGTGCGGTGAGCCCGGCCGCCGCGGCCGGGGCGGCACCACCGTCGTCGAGCAGGGCCGCGAGGCGGTCCGCCGCCGGGTCCGCCGTCCCGTCGGCGGCGGCCCGCTCGCGCAGCCGCACGGCCACAGCGCGGACGTCGCGGCCGCCGTCGAGGACGAGCTGCGGGGCGCCCGCGGCCACCGCCCGTTCCAGGGCCGGGGCCAGGGTGCGCTCGGCGGCGAGCCGCCGGGCCGCGCCCTCCAGCACCCCGGCCAGGCGCACCGTCAGCTCCGTCTCCTCCCGCACCCGGCCGCGGCGGCGGGCCTCGGCGGCCAGCTCCTCCAGCAGCGCGGCGGCCCGGTCGGTCTCGCCCTCGGCGGCGAGCACCGCGGCCAGCGCGGCACCGCGGGCGGCGTCCACCCGGCCGGCGATGCCGCCGTCGAGGTCTGCGCCGGTCGGCAGCTCCTGCGCGGCCCGGCGGGCCTGACGGATGCGGCCGCGGGCGACGAGCTGGTCGATCCGCTCGGCACCGACGGCCGCGCGCAGCCGGGGCAGGCCGAGCCGGTCGGCGACCCGGGCGCCCTCGGCGAGCAGCTCCGCGGCCTCGTCGCCGGCGCCCTCGTCGGCCCGGATCCGGGCCAGCAGCGCGTAGCTGGCGACCATGAAGTCGACGACGCCGCTCTCCGCGCCCAGCTCCCCGCTCTCCACGAGCAGCCGCTGTGCCTCCTCGCGCTCGCCGCGCAGGTGGCAGAGCTCCCCGAGCAGGGCCCCGGCCAGCTGGGCGGCGTGCGAGCGGCGTCCCGCCATCTCGCGGGCCAGCGCCACCGCGTCGCGCAGCTGCCGCTCGGCGCCGTCGACGTCGAGCACCGACAGGGCGGCGATGCCGGCGAAGCAGCGGCCGTAGACCCCGGCGAACGGCCCGCCGGCGCGGTCGTGGAAGCGCCGCGCCCAGCGCTGCCGCTCGCGGGCGAGCTCGAACCGGGCGGCGTGCAGGTCGCAGAAGGACTGGATGTTCGCCGCGACCGCCACCACCCAGGGCCGGTAGACCAGCGAGCGGTCCAGGCTGCGGCGCACGAGCAGCTCGGCCCGGTCGGTGCGGTCGCCGTAGACGTCGATGCACGCCTGGACGACGTCGGCCTCGCTGTGCAGCTCGTCGTGGGCGTCGTCGACCGGCAGCGCCGCGCGCAGCACGTCGAGGGCCGCCTGCGCGGCGTCGCTGCGCTGGAGCAGGCAGTTCGCCCAGGCCACGGCCATGAGCAGCCGCGGGCGGCCGTCGGCGGCGGTCGGCGGGAGCCGCCGGACCAGCCCGAGCAGGCTCACCATCCGGCTGTGCTCGACCAGCGGCATGGCGTGCTGCTCGACGAGGTCGGTGGCGCCGTCGACGTCCCCCGCGGCGAGCGCGTGCACCACCGCCTCGGCGACGAGACCGTGCCCGGCGAACCAGCCCGACGCCCGCCGGTGCAGCTCCGCGGCCCGGCCGGGGTGGTCGCGGTCGAGCCGGCGGCGCAGGTACTCGGCGAACAGGTGGTGGTAGCGGAACCACTCCCGCTCCGGGTCCAGCGCACGCAGGAACAGGTCGCGTGACTCCAGCTCGGCCAGCGCGGCCCCGCCGTCGGGGCGCCCCGCGAGCGCACCGGCGAGCCCGCCGCACAGCCGGTCGCACACCGAGGTCGCCAGGAGCAGGTCGAGCAGGTCCGCGGGCAGCGCGTCGAGGACGTTCTCCGCGAGGTACTCCCCCACCGAGTGGTGGCGCCCGGAGAACCCGCGGATCAGGGTCTCCGGGTCGTCGGTGTCGCGCAGCGACAGCGACGCCAGCTGCAGCGCCGCGACCCAGCCGTCGGTGCCCTCCGACAGCCGCGCGACGTCGTCGACGCCCAGGCGCAGCCCGTTGAGCTCGACGAGGAACTCCCGGGTCTCGACGAGGTCGAAGCGCAGCACGTCGGCGTCGATCTCGGTGAGGCGGCCGCCGACGCGCAGCCGGCTCAGCGGCAGGCGCGGGCGCCTGCGGCTGGTCAGCACGACCGCGAGGTTCGGCGGAGCGAGGTCCAGCAGGTGCATCAGGGCCCGGTGGACCTCGGGGTTCTCGACGAGGTGCCAGTCGTCGAGGGCGAGGACGAACGGGCCCGGGTGGGCGCCGAGGGTCTCCAGCAGCGCCGAGAGCGTGAAGGCGCGGGTGTCCTCGGCGTTCTGCTCGATGAGCTCCAGCAGGTCGTCGACGGCGGTGGGGTCGGGCAGCACCCGGCGGACGGTGCCGAGCAGGTGGGTCAGGAACCAGTGCGGGGTGTCGTCGTCGCGGTGCAGGCCCATCCAGGCGACGGTCGCGCCGCGGGCGTGCAGCATCTGCAGCCACTGCACGGCCAGGGTGGTCTTGCCGTACCCGGCGGGGGCGTGGATGACGGTCAGCGGGCGCGGCCCGGCCCGGTCGAGCAGGTCGGTCAGGCGCCGGCGCGCGATGACGTTGCGGACGTGACCGGGGCCGCGGAAGCCCGCGGGCCGTGCCCGGTCCTCCGGTGCCGCCCGCTGTACCGACGTCGTCATCCCCGACCGCCCCCGCTCCGGTCCGACAGCCCGCCGCGACGCCGCAGCGGGTGACCCCGGTCACGGTCCCAGTGACGCCGCCGGTCCGCGCCACCCGAACGGGTGGGAGCCGGTCACGGGTCCACCCGCACCGGTAGCGACCCGAGCCGCTCGAACCCCAGCTCCGACGGCCCGTCCGCCGGCTCGGCGAGCCGCAGCGCCGGGAAGCGCTCGGCCAGGGCCCGCAGCGCCACCTCGATCTCCAGGCGGGCCAGCGCGGCGCCCAGGCAGTAGTGGGCGCCCTGGCCGAACCCGAGGTGCCCCTCGCCGCGGCCCGGCTCGCGGGTCACGTCGAACTCGTCGGGGCGGTCGTGGCGGCGCGGGTCGAAGTTGGCGGTGACCAGGCCCGCCGTGACCGCGCCGCCGGTCGCGACCGGCTCCCCGCCGACGACGAGGTCGGTGCTCGCGTAGCGGGGCGCGCTGGTCGGGACCGCGCCGCAGGTCCGCACGATCTCGTGCACGGCGGCGGGCCAGCGCTCCGGACCGGCGCGGAGCGCGGCGAGCGGGCCGGGGCGGGTCAGCAGGGCGAGCGCACCGCGGGCCAGCACGTGCGAGGTCGTCTCGAACCCGGCGACGACGAGGTCGAACAGCAGCACGTCGAGCTCCTCGCCGGTGAGCCGGTCGCCGTCGTCGTGCACCGCGACGAGCGCGCCGACCAGGTCGTCGGCCGGGGTGGCGCGGCGGGCCGCGACGAGCTCGTGCACCTGGCCGACGACGGCGTGCGCCGCCGCGGGCATCCGCTCCGGGTCGGGCGCGACGAACAGCCCGGCGAGCTCCCGCCAGGCGCCGCGCCGCTCCACCGGCACGCCGACCAGCTCGCAGATCACCGCGATCGGCAGCTCCCGGAACAGCGCCGGGACCAGGTCCACGGGCGCGCCGCCCGCGCCGGCGGCCGCGACGTCGTCGAGCAGGGCGGCGGTGAGCGCCTCGACCCGCGGCCGCAGCCCGGTGACCCGGCGGACCGTGAACGCCCGCGACACCAGCCGGCGCAGCCGTGCGTGGTCGGCGCCGTCGCGGGCGAGCAGCCCCCGGCCGAGGTGGCCGAGCTCGGGCGGCAGCCCGACGGCGGTGAGGATCGTGCCCATGACGTCCCGCGCGCCGGGGACGCCGGTGGGGTCGTTGCGCAGCCGGGGGTCCAGCAGCAGGGCGTGCACGTCGTCGTGGCGGGTGACGAGCGAGACGCCCTCCAGCCCCGGCATCGCGACGACGGGGCTCTCCTCCCGCAGGCGCCCGAAGGCGGCGACCGGGCAGGTACGGGGCGGTGCGGGGTCGGCGGTGCGGTCCACGGGCTGCTCCTCCACGACGACGGCGGGACCCCACCACCCGACACCGTGCCGTCGCGTCCGGGTCAAGCCCGCACCCGCCGTGGCGCCGCGGGCTTGACGATGGCGCCATCGTGCGCCATAGTTGCGCCATGGAGCTGGACGGATATGTCGACCGCCTGCGCACCGAGTTCGCCGCACTGGGCGAGGCCGCGGGCGAGGACACGGCGGCGGCCGCGGAGCGGCTGCTCACCCCCCTGACGTCGACGACCCGGCTGGTCCTGCTCGAGGCGCTGGCCGCGGCGGCCGACGAGATCACCCTCGAGCTCGCACCGGGGTCGGTGCACGTACGGCTGCGCGGCAACGACCCCGAGTTCGTCGTCACCACGGAGCACGCCGCTCCCCCGGTGGCGACGGAGACGCCGGCGATGGCGCCACCCGTGGCGCCAGCACCGGCCGTCGGCGTCGAGAGCGAGTCCGGGCCGGTCGCCCGGATCAACTTCCGCCCGCCGGAGGCGCTCAAGGCCCGGATCGAGGAGGCCGCCGGCCGCGACGGTCTCAGCGTCAACACGTGGCTGACCCGGGTCGCCGCGGCCGCGCTCGACCGGCCCGCCGCCACCGACCGGCCCGCCGACCCGGCCCGCCGTGGCCGCGTCGGCTGGTTCGGCTGAGGCCCACCACCCACCCCTGACTCACGGCGTCACCGCGACGCCGAGGAGGCGATGCCCCGTGCCCAGCTACGAGACCCCCGAGCCCGTCACCGCGACCGTCGACCTCACCATCGGCGAGGTGCGGGTGACCGCGTCGGACCGCACCGACACCGTCGTCGAGGTCCGGTCCTCCCCCGCCGACCGCGCGCAGGCCGACCAGGTCCGCGTCGAGCTGACCGGTCGCGAGCTGCGCGTCACCGGCCCGCAGCTCGGACTGCTGCAGAAGCTCACCCCGCGCACCCCCGGCCGCTCCGTCGAGGTCGAGATCGCGCTGCCCACCGGGTCGTCGCTGACCGCGGGCACCACCTACGGCGGGATCACCGTCGAGGGCAGGCTCGCCGGCTGCACCGCCCGGACCCGCTACGGCGACGTCCGCCTCGACGACTCCGGCTCCGCCGAGCTGAGCACCGGCTACGGCCACGTCCGGATCGGGGGGACCGTCAGCGGCGACGCCACGGTCCGCTCCGACCACGGCGGCCTCACCGTCCACCGGATCGGCGGCAGCGCGACGCTGAGCAGCAAGCACGGCGTGATCCGCGCCGACGAGCTGACCGGCGAGGCCGAGCTGACCGGCACCCACGGCGTCATCGAGGTCGACGAGCTCGGCGCGGGCGCCCGGGTGCGCACCGCCTACGGCAACGTCCGGCTCGGCCGCGTCCACCGCGGCGAGGTGTCGATGACCAGCACCCACGGCCGCCTCGAGGTCGGCGTCGCCGAGGGCAGCGCCGTCTGGCTCGACGCCGACACCACCGGCCGGATCACCAACACGCTCACCCCCCGCGACGACCCCGACGGGTTCACCGACACCGTCACCGTCCACGCGCGCTCCCGCGAGGGCGACATCGTCGTCCGCCGCGCCTGAGCACCGCCGTCCACCGTCACCACCACGAGAGGAACCACCGTGCCCACACCCCCGCCCGCCATCGCCGTCGCCGCCCTGCACCGGTCCTTCGGCGACCACGCCGTGCTGCGCGGCATCGACCTCGACGTCCCCGTCGGGACCGTGCTCGCCCTGCTCGGCCCGAACGGCGCCGGCAAGACCACCCTGGTCCGGATCCTGTCGACGCTGCTCGCGCCGGACTCCGGCCGCATCCGCATCGCCGGGAGGGACCCGGCGACCGACCCCGACGGCGTCCGCGCCGCGATCGGGGTGACCGGCCAGTTCTCCGCCGTCGACGGCCTGCTGACCGGGGCGGAGAACCTGCGGCTCATGGCCGACCTGCACCACCTGCCCCGCGGGCGGCGCCGGGACCGGGTACGCGAGCTGCTCGACCGGTTCGACCTCGCCGACGCCGCGGACCGCCGGGCCGGGACCTACTCCGGCGGGATGCGCCGGAGGCTGGACCTGGCCATGACGCTGGTCTCCGACCCGCAGGTGCTGTTCCTCGACGAGCCGACCACCGGCCTGGACCCGCGCAGCCGGCGCGACCTGTGGGACGCCGTGCGCGACCTCGTCGGCCGCGGCGTCACCGTGCTGCTGACCACGCAGTACCTGGAGGAGGCCGACCAGCTCGCCGACGACGTCGCCGTCCTCGACGGCGGCCGGCTCGTGGCCCGCGGCACGCCGGCGCAGCTCAAGGCCCGGGTCCCCGGCGGGCACGTGCGCCTGCGCTTCGCCGACGACGGCGTCCTCGCCGCCGCCCGGGCCGCGCTGCCGGCCGCGGTGGCCGACCCGTCCGCGGTGACGCTGCAGCTGCCCGCCACCGGGGCCCGCGACCTGCGCGACGTGCTCGACCGGCTCGCCGCGACCGGCGTGGAGCCCGACGAGCTGACCACCCACACCCCCGACCTCGACGACGTCTTCCTGGCCCTCACCGGCCACCCGACCGCCCAGGAGGTGGCCGCGTCATGAGCGCGCCCGTGATCCCGATCGCGACCGACCGTCCCATGCTGGTCGCCGACACCGCGACGATGCTGCGCCGCCGTGTCCGGCACCTGCGCCGCTACCTGTCGCTGACGATCATGCTGATCGCCCAGCCGATCGTGTTCCTGCTGCTGTTCGTGTTCGTCTTCGGCGCCACGATGGGCGCCGGGCTGGCCGGGCCGGGCGGCGGACGCGACGCCTACCTGGCCTTCATCACCCCGGCCGTGCTGCTGATGACCGTCGCGAGCGTCGCGCTCGGCACCGCGATCGGGGTGGCGACCGACATGACCGAGGGGATCGTCGCCCGGTTCCGGACGATGGCCATCGCCCGCTCCAGCGTGCTGACCGGGCACGTCGCGGGGGCGTTCGTCCAGACCGCCGCCGGGCTGGCGGTGGTGCTCGGCGTGGCGCTGCTGCTCGGGTTCCGCAGCGACGCGGGCCCGCTCGCCTGGCTCGGCGTCGCCGGGATGCTGGCGCTGCTCACCCTGGCCCTGACCTGGCTGACCGTCGCGCTGGGCCTGGCCGCGGGCAGCGTGGAGACGGCGAGCAACACCCCGATGTTCCTGGTGCTGCTGCCGTTCCTGGGCAGCGGGTTCGTGCCGGTGGAGTCGATGCCGGCCGGGCTGCGGTGGTTCGCGGAGTACCAGCCGTTCACGCCGGTCATCGACACGCTGCGCGGCCTGCTCGGCGTCGGCGACACGGCCGGGCTCGGCACCGACGCGGCACTGGCCGTCGGCTGGTGTGTGGTCGTGACGGCGGCCTGCGTGCTCTGGTCGCGCCGGCTCTACGAGTCGCGTTCCTCGTCCTGAGCACCGGCCGGCCGGGCCTGCGGGTCCGGCCGGTCGACCCGTACCCGCAGCGCGGGCAGGCGCTCGAAGCCCAGCACCGACGGCCCGTCCGCCGGCCCGGCGAGCCGCAGCGCGTCGAAGCGGGTCAGCAGGGCCGACAGCACGACCTCCACCTCCTGGCGGGCCAGCGCCGCGCCGAGGCAGTAGTGCGGCCCGTGCCCGAACCCGAGGTGGCCCTCGCCGCGGCCCGGGTCGCGGCGGACGTCGAGCTCGTCGGGCCGGTCGGGCAGGACCCGCGGATCGGTGTTGGCGGTCAGCAGGCCGGGCAGCACCGCGGTCCCGGCGGGCACGGCGGTGCCGCCGATCTCCATCGGCCCGGCGGCGTAGCGCGGGACGCCGGTCGGGACCGGGCCGCAGGTGCGGACCAGCTCGTGCACCGCCGTCGGCCACAGCTGCGGCTCCGCCCGCAGCGCGGCGAGCTGGCCGGGCCGGGTCAGCAACGCCAGGGTCCCCTTCGCCAGTACGTGCGCGGTGGTCTCGAACCCGGCGACGGTCAGGTTCACGGTCAGGTCGAGGATCTCCTGCTCCGAGAGCCGGTCGCCGTCCTCCTCGTGCGCCTCGACCAGCCCGGAGAGCAGGTCGCCGGTCGGCTGCGCACGGCGCGCGGCGATCATCTCGTGGACGTGCGCGACGACGTCGCGGGCGACCGCGGGCATCCGGCCGGTGTCGGGGTGGATCAGCAACCGCGCGAACTCCCGCCAGCGGCGGCGATCGGCCTCGGGCACCCCGACGAGCTCGCAGATCACCGTGATCGGCACCGGGTAGGCCAGTGCCTCCACCAGGTCGACCGGGCTGCCGTCGGCCCCGGCCGCGGCGATGTCGTCGAGCAGGCCCGCGACGATCTCCTCCACCCGCGGACGCAGGGCGTTCACCCGGCGGACGGTGAAGGCCCGCGACACGAGCCGGCGCAGCCGGGCGTGGTCGGCGCCGTCGCGCGACAGCAGCGGGCGGCGCAGCAGCGCCAGGTCCTCGGGCAGCCCGATCAGCCCGGTCTGGACCTCGGTCAGGAAGTTGCGGGCCTCGGGGACCGACGCGGCGTCGTGGCGGAGGCGGCCGTCGGTCAGCACGGCCCGGACGTCGGCGTGCCGGGTCACCAGCATTCCCTGCTGGGTCGCCCTGCCGGGCACCTCCAGCGGGATCTCGGCGACGGGCACGGCCTCGCGCAGGGCGGAGAACGCGGCGACCGGGTCGGCGTCGGCCGGGGGCGGGGCGGCGGTGGTGTCCTGGGACATGGCGCCAGTCGACACCGTGCCGTCGCGGCACGGTCAAGCCCGCGGGTTCGGTCCCGTTCGTCACGCTCGCGCCGTAGGCTGCCGCGCGTGCGCACGGATTCAGCCCCGCAACGGACGGTGACCCGATGAGCGGACTCTTCGCCCTGCTCGACGACATCGCGGCCCTCGCCCGGCTCACGACGGCGTCGCTGGACGACGTGGCCGGCGCGGCCGGGCGGGCCGGCGCCAAGGCCGCCGGCGTGGTCGTCGACGACGCCGCCGTCACCCCGCGCTACGTGCAGGGGCTCAAGCCCGAGCGCGAGCTGTCGATCATCTGGCGGATCGCGAAGGGCTCGCTGCGCAACAAGCTGCTGTTCATCCTGCCGGTCGCGCTGATCCTGTCCCAGTTCGCGCCGTGGGCGCTCACGCCGATCCTGATGCTCGGCGGCTGCTACCTCGCCTACGAGGGCGCGGAGAAGCTGTGGGAGGCGTTCTCCGGGCACACCGAGCATCCCGAGGAGCGCGACGAGAAGGTCGCGGCCGACCCGGCCGAGCACGAGCGGACGGTCGTCTCCGGCGCGGTGCGGACCGACTTCATCCTCTCCGCCGAGATCATGGTGATCGCGCTGAACGAGGTCGCCTCCGAGGGGCTCGTGTCGCGCGCGGTCATCCTGGCCGTCGTCGCCGTCGCGATCACCGCGCTGGTCTACGGCGCGGTCGCGCTGATCGTGAAGATGGACGACGCCGGGCTCGCGCTGGCGAGGCGGGGCACCGGCGCCGTCGCCGCGCTGGGCCGCGGCCTGGTGAAGGCCATGCCGATCGTGCTGCGCACGCTGTCGGTGGTCGGGATCGCGGCGATGCTGTGGGTCGGCGGGCACATCCTGCTGGTCGGTCTGGACGAGCTGGGCTTCACCCCGCCCTACGACCTGGTGCACCATCTGGAGGTCGCCGTCGCCGACGCGACCGGCGCGCTGGGCGGGTTCCTCGGCTGGCTCACCAACACCGTCGGGTCGGCGATCCTCGGGATCGTCGTCGGCGCGGTGATCGTCGCCGTGCTGCACCTGGTCCCGCGGCGCGGGACGAAGGACGACACCGCACACGCCTGACCGGGGGCCGCCGTGAGCCGCATCGTGATGCCGACGGGTGAGACGATCGACGTGCTGCACAGCGGCGCCCCGGCCTTCGAGTTCGAGGCCGTCGTGCCCGCCGGGGTGGCCGGTCCCCCGCCGCACCGGCACCGCGGCGCCACCGAGGCGTTCACCGTGCTCGAGGGCGTCCTGCGGGTGCGGGTCGGGGGCTGGACGAGCCTGCTGCACCCCGGCGACGGGATCGTGGTGCCGCCCGGGGTCACGCACTCCTTCGGCAACGGCGGCGACGCACCGGTGCGCGTGCGCACCGTCGAGACCCCGGCCGGGTCGCTGGAGGAGCAGTTCCGCATCCTCGCCACGGCCGGGCGGCTGCCGCCGCTGCGCCGGCTCGCCCGGCTCAACGTGGCCCACGACCTGGACTTCTCCCTCGCCGGCCTCCCCGACGCGGTGCAGCGCCCGCTGTGGCGGCTGCTCGCCGCGCTGCCCGGGCGGCCATGACCCACTTCGTCCCCTACGGTCCGACGCACTGGGCCGCGCTGACCGTCGGCGTCCTCGGCGGGGCCGTGCTCGTCCTGCTCGGACGGCGGCTGCGCGGCACCCCGGCGGAGCGGCGGTTCTCCCGGGCGGCCGCCGTCGTCGTGGTGGTGCTGCTGGTCCCGCTGCAGCTGCGGCTGCTGACCCCCGCCGCCTTCGACGTGCACATCTCGCTGCCGCTGCAGCTGTCGGACCTGTCGTGGGTCACCGCCGCCGTCGCGCTGTGGACGCGGCGGTGGTGGGCGTGCGCGCCGCTGTACTACTGGGGCCTCACCCTCACCCCGCAGGCGCTGCTCACCCCGGCGACCGACGCCCCGGACTTCCCGCACGTCGCGTTCCTGCACTTCTGGGCGCTGCACCTCCTGGTGACGTGGGCCGCGGTGTACCTGACCTGGGGCGCCGGGGTGCGCCCGGACTGGCGCGGGATGGGCGTGGCCCTGGCCGCGACGGTGGCCTGGGCCGCGGTCGTGCTGCCCTTCGACCTGGCGGCGGGGACGAACTACGGCTTCCTCGCGCACAAGCCGACCAACGCCTCCGCGCTGGACCTGCTGGGCCCGTGGCCCACCTACCTGGTGGTCGAGCTCGTGCTGGTCGCGGCCGGGTGGGCGGCGATCACGTGGCCGTGGACGCGGCGCCGGGAGCGGGCCCCGGTCTGAGGGGCAGCCGCTGCGCCAGCCCGGCGACGAGGTGGTCGAGCGCCGCCACCACGCGGCGCGGCGGGGCGGCGTCGTGCACCGCGAGCAGGTCCGCCGACGGCGTCGGGATGCCGTCGAGCACCTGCACCAGCTCACCGGCGGCGAGCAGCGGCGCGACCTGCCACAGCGAGCGCATCACCAGGCCGCGCCCGGCGCGGCACCACGCGGTCGCGACCTCGCCGTCGTTGCAGGTCATCGCGCCGGTCACGCGCACCCCGGCCGGGTCGGCGTCGGTGCCGAAGCGCCAGTGCGCGTAGGCGGTGTCGTTCTCCCGGATCACGATGCAGTCGTGCTCCGCGAGGTCGCCCGGGGTGCGCGGGGCGCCCCGGCGCGCCAGGTACGACGGCGCCGCGCACACCACGCGGCGGTTGCGGTGCAGCACGCGGGCGTGCAGCCGCGAGTCCGGCAGCGGCCCGACGCGCACGGCGAAGTCGTACCCGGATCCGCCGACCGCGACCGGCAGGTGCGACAGCTCCAGGTCGATGCGCAGGTCCGGGTTGGCCGCCTCGAACGTCCCGAGCAGCGGGGCGACGTGCGCGCGCCCGAACCCCATCGACGAGTGCACGGTGATCCGGCCGTGCAGCCCGGCGCGGCGGCGGCCGATCTCGTCCTCCAGGTCGTCGATCCGGCCGAGGACGTCGCGGGCGCCCTCGGCGTAGCGGCGGCCCTCCTCGGTGAGGGTCAGGCGCCGGGTGGAGCGGTTCACCAGGCGCACGCCCAGGCGTCGCTCCAGGCGCGCGAGCCGCTTGCTGACCGCCGACACCGAGACGCCCCACTGCCGGGCGACCTCGGTGAGCGTCGCGGCCGCCGCGACGCCCGCGAAGAAGCTCAGGTCGTCGAGATCCGGCAGCTCCACCGGCATTCCTTTCCCCTGACGAAAGACTCTCCGGTCCGGATGGGACTTCTCCGCGGTCCGGTCGCTGCTCAGGATAGAAGCAACCGAGTCGAGGAGGACACGACATGACCACGCACCGCATCGCCGTCATCCCGGGTGACGGGATCGGCAGGGAGGTCGTCCCGGAGGGCGTCCGGGTGCTGCGGGCCGCCGCCGAGCGGTTCGGCATCGGGCTGGAGCTCACCGAGTTCGGGTTCGCGAGCGCCGACCACTGGCTCGAGCACGGGACGATGCTGCCCGAGGACTGGTTCGAGCAGCTGCGCGGCTTCGACGCGCTGTTCTTCGGCGCCGTCGGGTGGCCGGAGGTGCTGCCCGACCACGTGTCGCTGTGGGGCAGCCTGCTGCAGTTCCGGCGCCGCTTCGACCAGTACGTCAACCTGCGCCCGGCCCGGCTGCTGCCCGGCGTCGCGTCGCCGCTGGCGGGCCGCTCCCCCGGCGACGTCGACATGCTGATCGTGCGGGAGAACACCGAGGGCGAGTACTCCTCGGTCGGCGGGCGGATGTTCGAGGGCACCGACCGCGAGGTCGTCATCCAGGAGACCGTGATGACGCGCACCGGCGTCGACCGGATCCTGCGCTACGCCTTCGAGCTCGCGCGGCGGCACCCGAACCGGCACCTGACCTCGGCGACGAAGTCCAACGGCATCGCGATCACCATGCCGTACTGGGACGAGCGGGTCGCCGCGATGGCCGCGCAGTACCCCGACGTGGACGTCGACTCCGCCCACATCGACATCCTCGCCGCCCGGTTCGTGATGAGCCCGGAGCGCTTCGACGTCGTCGTCGCCAGCAACCTGTTCGGCGACATCCTGTCCGACCTGGGCCCCGCCTGCACCGGCACGATCGGCGTCGCACCGAGCGCGAACATCAACCCCGAGCGGACCTTCCCCAGCCTGTTCGAGCCGGTCCACGGCTCGGCGCCGGACATCGCGGGCACCGGCGTCGCGAACCCGGTCGGCCAGATCTGGTGCGGCTCGATGATGCTGGAGCACCTCGGCGAGCACGAGGCCGCCGCCGCGGTGCTGGCCGCGGTCGAGGAGGTCGTCGGGCGGGGCGGCGCGGGCGTCACCCCGGACCTGGGCGGCACCGCGACCACCGCGGAGCTGGGCGCCGCGATCGCCGGGGCCGTGCGGGACCGCCGGTGACCCGCCCGCCGGGCGCCGCGGCGACGCGGACCACGTCAGCCCTCGAGCAGCGCGAGCGGGCGCCGGGCCGCGTCCGGCGGCAGCCGGCGACGGCCGCGCAGGTGCCGGAACACCGGCGCCAGGACCGGGTCGGCGAGCAGCTCCGGGCGCGGCACCTCACGGCCGACCGGCACGAGCTCGCCGGGCGCGTGCCGGCCGCCGGGGTGGGGCCGGACGGGTCCGGTGAACGCGAACAGCGCGACGACCCCGCCGCCCGGCCCGGTCCGGTAGACCACGGCCCGGTCGCCGGGCGCGGTCCCGGCCAGGCAGCACGGTGCGGGCGGGGGCGCGGCGCGATGAGCCTGTTCCCCACCTCGTTCACCGCCCGCACCGTCGACGCCGGCGGGACGGCCGTGCACACCCTCGTCGGCGGCGACGGCCCGCCGCTGCTGCTCCTGCACGGCTACCCGCAGACCCACGTGATCTGGCACCGGGTCGCGCCGCTGCTCGCGGAGCGGTTCACCGTCGTCGCGACCGACCTGCGCGGCTACGGCGACAGCGCGGCCCCGCCCCCGGGCCCCGGCGACGCCGCGTACGCGAAGCGGGCGATGGCGGCCGACCAGCTCGCCGTCATGGCCGCGCTGGGGTTCGGGCGGTTCGCCGTCGCCGGGCACGACCGGGGCGGGCGGGTCGCGCACCGGCTCGCCCTCGACGCCCCGCACGCGGTGTCGGCGCTGGCCGTGCTCGACATCGTCCCGACCCGCCACGCCCTCGACCACGCCGACGCCCGGTTCGGGCACGGCTACTGGCACTGGTTCTTCCTCACCGCCCCGGCCGGGATCCCCGAACGCCTGATCGGCCACGACCCGGAGTTCTGGATCACCGCGCGGATGCGGTCGCGCCACCACGGCGGCACCCCGTTCGACGAGCGCGCGATCGCCGAGTACGTCCGCTGCCTCACCCCGGACACGATCGCCGCGTCCTGCGCGGACTACCGCGCCGCGGCCGGGATCGACCGGGAGCACGACGGGGCCGACGCCGCCCGCCGCGTCACCGCGCCGCTGCTCGCGCTGTGGGGCGCGCACTCCTTCGTCGGGCGGACCTACGACGTGCCCGCCGTGTGGCGGGAGCACGCGCAGGACGTGCGCGGCGTCGCCCTGGACGCCGACCACTACCTGCCCGAGGAGCGTCCGGAGGAGGTGGCCCGCGAGCTGACGGCGTTCCTCAGCCGGTGATCCGGTACTGCGCGATCTTGCGGTAGAGCGTCGAGCGGGCCACCCCCAGCGCGGCCGCGGCCGCGGCCCGGTTGCCGTCCGAGTCGCGCAGCGCCGCGACGATCGTGTCCCGCTCGGCCCGGTCCACCGGGCGCAGCGTCGCCGACGGCGCGCTGCGGCACGACGCGGGCAGGTCGGCCGCCTCGACCGTCCCGACCGGGCGCCGGCCCAGCGCCGCGGTCAGGGCGTCGCGCAGCTCGGCGACGTTGCCCGGCCACGGGTGTGCGGCCAGCGTCCGCAGCGCGGCGCCCGACAGCCGCACCGCGCGGCCCGGGGCCAGCTCGGCGAGCAGCGCGGTGACCAGGCCCGGGAGGTCGGCGGGGCGGCTGCGCAGCGGCGGCACCGGTACCGACGCCCGGAAGCGGGTGAGCTCGGCGTCGCGGGCCGGGTCGGGCGCCGCGGTGTCGGACCGGGTGCCGGCGATCCGGCGCCCGGGCGGCAGCGCGGGCAGTGGAGTGCTCCGCCGGTCGAGGTCGCGCGCCAGCACCAGCGCGTCCGGCCCGGCGGCGTCGAGCCGGTCGGCGAGGTCGGCGCCGTCGTCCCCGGCGGCGAGCTCGACGACCGGGCCGGGCGCGCCGTCGCGGACCAGGCGGGCACGCCCCGACCCGGCCTCGCCGGTGACCAGCAGCGGGGTCCCGGCCGCCAGCGCGGCGGCGACCGCGGCGGCGGCCGAGCGCCGGGCCGGGCCGCCGCCCGCGGCCGGGCCGGTCGTCGTGGCCGCTCCCGGCGCCGCCGCACCGGCCCGCGACGGCGGCGGCCCGGCGGCGGGCACCACCGGCCCGGCGGGCGGCTCGCCCAGCAGCGTCACCACCGCGACCAGCCCGGCCACCGACCCGCCGACCGGGACGACCGCGCCGCGCAGCCGCGCCCGCGCACCCGACGGGAGGTCGACGCGGTCGTCGACCCCGGGGCCGCGCAGCAGCAGGAACCGGGCGTGGTCGGTCAGGGCGGCGTGGTCGCCGGGCCCCAGCAGGGTCTGCATCGCGGTGTTCGCGAGCACCGTGCGCCGCCCGACGGCGAGCACCGCCCGCCGGGTCCGGGACTCGGTGCGGGCGTAGGCGTCGAACAGCGCCTGCTGGGCGGCGTCGCGGTCGTGCAGCAGCGCGTCGGTGATCCGGGCGGCGGCCGAGCGCACCAGCGACAGCAGCAGCGGCGAGGAGTGCTCGGCGCGGCAGGACAGGTCGAGCACCGCCTCGACGCGCCCGGTGGCCGGGTCGTGGACCGGGGCGCCGGCGCAGGCGTAGTCGTGCAGCTGCTCGACGAAGTGCTCGGCGCCGACGATGTGCACCGGCCGGCCCGACTCCAGCACCGTCCCGACGCCGTTGGTGCCGACGGAGCCCTCGGCGTAGCCGAACCCCTCGGCGAAGGCGTTGCCGTCGGCGGCCCGGGCGATCGCGGCCTCGGTGTCGAGGCGCACGAGCAGCCGGGCCCGGTCGTCGGTCAGCGCGACGCACACCCCGATGCCGGCGACCTGCTCGGCCAGCTGCTCCATCACCGGACGCGCGCAGCGGACCAGCCGGGACCCGGTGTCGAGGTCCGGGTGGAAGCGGTTCGCGATCATCGCGGGGTCCACGCCCCCGGCGATGCTGCGCCGCCACGAGGCGGCGACGTGCTGCGGCACGCCGGGCAGCCGGGCGTCGGGCCGGTCGAGCAGCGCGGCGCGCGCGGACACGAGCTCCCGCCGACGGGCGAGCGGATCCCCCATGCCTGCACCTCTCTGTGCTCGTCCTCACATCATGCGTCACCGGTCAACAGCCTCCGGTGTCCGAAGTTCGGACACCGGACGGTCCCGCGGCGGACCTAGTTTCGGGTGACCACCGTCACGGACCGCCCGGAGGACCCATGACCGCCACCACCGCCGAGCACGTCGACGTCCTGATCGTCGGAGCCGGGGTGTCCGGCATCGGCGCGGCGCACCGGCTGCGGGAGGAGTTCCCGGAGCGGAGCTTCGTGCTGCTGGAGGCCCAGGACGCCGCCGGCGGGACGTGGTGGACGCACCGCTACCCCGGCGCCCGCTCCGACAGCGACCTGTTCACCTACGGCTACCGGCACAAGCCGTGGCGGGGCCCGTCCATCGCCGCCGGCGGCGAGATCCTGTCCTACCTCGACGAGGTCATCGCCGAGGACGACCTGGCCGGGCACATCCGCTACCACCACCGCGTCACCGGGCTGTCCTGGTCATCGCCGCAGAACCGGTGGACCGCCGAGGTCACGCGCGCCGACACCGGCGAGACGCTGTCGATCACCGCGTCCTTCCTGTGGATGTGCCAGGGCTACTACAACCACGACGAGCCCTACACCCCCGAGTGGCCCGGGCTCGACCGCTTCGAGGGCCGGGTCGTGCACCCGCAGGCGTGGCCGGACGACCTCGACACCGGCGGGAAGCAGGTGCTGGTCATCGGCTCCGGCGCGACGGCGGCGACCGTCGTCCCGGCGATGGCCCCGGACGCGGCGCACGTGACGATGCTGCAGCGCTCGCCGTCGTACTGGTTCCCGGCGCCGACCGTGCACGAGCTCGCGACGATGCTGGAGCCGCTGGACCTGCCCGCCGAGTGGACGCACGAGATCCTGCGCCGCACCTACGTCCAGCAGCTCGACTGGCTCGCCACCACCGGCCGCGACGACCCCGACGCGCTGCACGAGTTCCTCGTCGAGTCCATCCGGCCGCTGCTGCCCGAGGGCGTCGACGTCGAGAAGCACTTCGTGCCGCGGTACCGGCCGTGGCAGCAGCGCATCGCGTTCGTCCCCGACGGCGACTTCTTCGCCGCCATGCGCGCCGGGAAGGCCTCGGTCGTCACCGACACCATCGCCGGGTTCACCGAGAAGGGCGTGGAGCTCGACTCCGGCGAGACGATCGAGGCCGACGTCGTGGTCACCGCGACCGGGTTCAACCTGTCGGTGTTCGGCGACGTCCCCTTCAGCGTCGACGGCGAGCCGGTCGACTTCACCCGCTCGGTCACCTGGCGCGGCCTGATGATCAGCGGCGTGCCGAACATGGCCTACGCCTTCGGCTACTTCCGGCACAGCTGGACGCTGCGCCTGGACCTGGTCAACGACGTCATCACCCGGATCCTGGCGCGGATGGACGAGCGCGGGCACCGGGCCGTGGTGCCGACGCTGCGCCCGCAGGACGCCGACATGCCGCTGCTGCCGTGGGTGTCCGAGGACAACTTCAACCCCGGCTACGTCGGCCGCTCCCAGCACCGCATGTTCCGCCAGGGCGACCGCGAGCCGTGGACCCACATGCACGAGCACGACGTCGACCGGGTCGAGCTGCCGAAGGCCGACCTCGACGACGGCCTGCAGTACCGCTGACCCCGCCCGCCCCGACCACACCCACCAGGAGACCCACCGTGCCCCGCATCCCCGTGTCGACCGGCGTCGAGCTGCACTACGAGACCGCAGGCGACGGCGACCCCCTCCTCATGATCATGGGGACCTCCGGGGCGCTCCCGCTCTGGGGCGAGCTCGCCGCACGGCTCGCCCAGACCCACCGCGTCATCACCGTCGACAACCGGGGCATGGGCGGCAGCGACCGCGGCGACGGCCCGATCTCCGTCGCCTCCATGGCCGCGGACTGCGCCGCGCTGCTCGACGCGCTGCAGGTCCCGCGCGCCCACGTCCTGGGCTGGTCGCTCGGCTCGGCGGTCGCGCAGGAGATGGCGCTGGCCCGCCCCGAGCAGGTCGCCTCCCAGGTCCTCTACGGCACCTGGGGCCGCTGCGACGGCTTCCAGCGCGCCGTGCTCACGGCGCTGCGGCTGCCCTACGTGCACCGCGACATGGAGTCGGCACTGGCGGCGTCGGGGATCGCGTTCTCCCCACAGGCCCTCGACGACCCGGACGTCGGCGCGCTGCTGGAGGCGCTGCTCCCGGGGTTCCCGCAGGACGAGGCACAGATGCAGGTGACGGTCGAGCAGTGGGACGCCGACCTCGCCCACGACACCCTCGACCGGCTCGGGGCGATCACCGCGCCGACGCTGGTGGTGGTCGGCGAGCAGGACCTGCTGACGCCGCAGTGGCAGTCCCGCGCGGTGGCCGAGCGGATCCCCGGGGCCCGCTTCGAGCTGGTCACCGGGCCGGGATCGAGCCACTGCATGCACCTGGAGCGGCCGGAGGACCTGACGAAGGTCGTCACCGGCTTCCTGGGCGGGCAGCGGATCTGACGTCCGGGCCGCGGGGATCAGCGGATCCGCAGGCCGTCGAACAGCAGCGCGGTGTGCGCCGCGACGACCGCGTCGGCGTCGGCGTCGGACTCCCCGCGGATCCAGCCGCTCACCCCGTTGAGCATGTCGAGCAGCCCGAGCGCGGCCAGCGTCGGGTCGGTCTCCCGCAGCTCGCCGCCGCGCATCCCGGCGGCGAGCACGTCGCGGACGCGCCGGTGGTAGTGGCGCACGTGGCCGTCGATCTCGGCCCGGTGCTCCGGGGTGAGCGCCGCGCGCTCGTGCAGGCCCACCAGGTACTCGGTGCGCCGGCGCAGCAGGTGCCGGACGTGCGCGCGGACCAGCTCGGCCAGCCGCTCGGCGGGGGTGCCGGCCGCGTCGAGCAGGGGCAGGTTCTCCTCCACCGGCTCCCGGGTCACGGTCAGGCAGATCGCGTAGAGGATCTCCTCCTTCGAGCGGAAGTGGTGGTAGAGGCTCGCCCCGCGGACGCCGATGGCGTCGGCGATGTCGCGCATGCCGACCTGCGCGTAGCCCTGGTCGGCGAAGATCCGGGCGGCGGCCCGGACGATCTCGGCGCGGCGCTCGGTGGTGCGCTTGCGCCGCGCGGCGGGCTGCGGGATCGGCTCCGGGACGGTCACCGCGCGGGCTCCGCGCGGAAGTCGGCGAGGTCGGCGGCGCGGGTCATGCGCCAGTAGTCGACGATCCGCCAGGGCATGGTGCACACCACCCGGCCTGCGGCGTTGCGGTACCAGTTCGTCATCCCCGGGTGGGTCCACAGCATCCGGGCGTGCGCCTCGTCGTGCCGCCGGGTCCACTCCGCCTCGACCTCGGGGCGGACCTCGACCGACCGCAGACCCTTCTCCGCCATCGTCACGACCAGGTCCACCAGGTAGCGGACCTGGCACTCGGCGATCGTGATGTAGCTGCCGCCGTGCCCCAGCACGGTGCCCGGGCCGCAGGTCACGAACAGGTTCGGGAAGCCGGGGACGGTGATGCCCAGGTGGGCGCGCGCGTCCTCGGGACCCCACACGTCGTCGAGCCGGACACCGTCGCGGCCGCGGATCTCGATCGGCCACAGGTAGCGGTGGGTGTGGAACCCGGTGGCGAGCACGACGACGTCGGCCGCCACCTCGGTGCCGCCGTCGCCGCGCAGCCCGGTCGGGGTGACCTCGGCGACCGCCTCGGTCACGAGCGTGACGTCGTCGCGGCGCAGCGCCCGGTACCAGCCGTTGTCCAGCAGCATCCGCTTACCGAACGGCGGATAGGTGGGTAGCGCCTTCGCGACGAGATCCGGGCGCCCGTCCAGCTCGGACTCCAGGTACCGGGTGAAGACGCGGCGGTGGGCGTCGTTGACCGCGTTCACCGACCGCTGCGGGTGCTCCCACTCCGGGTCCACCTGCAGGCTGGCGTGCACCCGGTCGTTGAAGTTCCAGGCCAGCCGGGCCCGGTACCAGCGCCGGTAGAACGGCACCCGCGCCATGAGCACGGCGACGGCCGGGTCGACCGGGGTGAAGTAGACGTCGTTGGGCGCGACCCACTGCGGGGAGCGCTGGAACACCGTCAGCTCCCGCGCCCGGCCCGCGATCGCGGGCACGACCTGCATCGCGCTCGCCCCGGCCCCGACGACGGCGACCCGCCTGCCGTCCAGGTCGAGGTCCGCGGGCCACCGCGCCGTGTGGAACGCCGGGCCGGCGAACGTGTCGAGGCCGGGGATGTCCGGGACCCGCGGCCGGTTCAGCGCCCCGGTGGCGCTGACGAGGATCCGGGAGGTGAACGCCGCACCGTCGGCGGTGCGGGTGGTCCAGGTGCCGCGCTCGTCGTCCCAGTCGGCGCCCACGACCTCGGTGCCGAACCGGATCCGGTCGCGCAGGCCGTGGGTGTCGGCGACGTCGCGCAGGTAGGCCTGCACCTCGTCCCGCTTGCCGAAGTGGGTGCTCCAGTCCCGCGGGTGGAACGAGTAGGAGTACAGCTGGCTGGGGGTGTCGACGCCGGCACCCGGGTAGGTGTTCTCGTACCACCCGCCGCCGACGTCGTCGTTCTTCTCCAGCACGACGTGGGCGATCCCGGCCTCGGCGAGCTTGATCGCGGCGAGCATCCCGGAGACACCGGCCCCGATGACCACGGCGTCGATGCCGGTGCCGGGCGCGACCCTGGCCGGCGCGGGGGCGAAGCCCATGTCCTCGGCCAGCATCTCGGCGTACTCCGGCGCGACGGGCTCGCCGTTGGCGAGCTCCAGCAGCTCGCGCAGGGCCTCGCCGGTCGGGGCGGGGACGGCGGGCGGGCGGCCCGCGTCGTGCGCGGCGACCGCGGCGGCGACGGCGGTGCGGATCTCCGCGGCCACCCCGGGCGCGAACCCGCCCTGGTCGTTGTCGTCCATCCCGCGGCTGCGGGTGGGCCGGTACGGGTCGCGCAGCCAGCGCCGGTCGCCGGTCAGCTGGTGCAGCACCGGCACGAGCGAGGGCAGGTTGGCGTGCTCCAGCGCGCGGAGCAGCTCCGGGTCGGTCGAGGCCACGTCGTCCCCCTCGGTCGCTTGACATGTGCACGGGGTCACACCACTATCCGCACCAGAACCTAACCACAGATAGGTAGGAGTTGGCGATGGAGCTGACCGAGGCGATGCGCACCGTGGGGACCTGCCGGTACTTCACCGCCGACCCGGTGCCGGACGCGGTCCTGCGCCGGGCCTTCGACGTCGCCCGGTTCGGCCCGCAGGGTGGCAACCGCCAGCCGGTCCGCTGGGTCGTCGTGCGGGACGCGGCCCGCAAGCAGGCGCTCGCCGACCTCTACCTGCCGATGTGGAAGGCCTATCTGGGCGGGATCGGTGACGGCACCGTGAACGTCGGCGCGCTGCCGAGGACCGTGCGCGACGCCGACCACTTCGCCGAGAACCTCGCGACCGTGCCGGCGATCGTCGTGGTCTGCGCGCAGGTCGACGGGCTGCACCCCACCGACCTGGAGCTGGAGCGGGTGTCGGTGGTCGGCGGCGCGTCGATCTACCCGACCGTGCAGAACTTCTGCCTCGCGCTGCGCGACCAGGGGGTCGGCTCGGCGGTGACCACGCTGCTCTGCCACCACGAGGAGGAGGTCCGGGAGCTGCTGGAGATCCCGGACGGGGTGCTCACCGCCGCGCACGTCGCCGTCGGCTACCCGGAGAAGGGCTTCCCCACCTCGCTGACCCGCAGCCCGGTGGAGGACATCGTCTCGGCCGAGACCTACGGCCGTCCGTTCTTCGCCGCCGCGGGCGTCTGACCGGGCCCGGAGGACGACCGTGGCCGACCTCGCCCCGCACCACCGCACGCTCCTGGGCCGCGCGACCATCGGCGACCAGCTGCGCCGGCACGCCCGCACCCGGCCGCACAAGGTCGCGTTCGTCGCCTACGACCTCGACGGCGTCCGCACCGAGACCACCTACCGCGAGCTCGACGAGCGCGCGAACCGCTTCGCACAGCTGTTCACCGCCCGGGGCATCGGGCGGGGCGGGCGGATCGCGTCGATGGCGCGCAACGCGGTCGACGTGGTGGCCGCCTACTACGGCGCGCTGAAGATCGGCGCCGCCTTCACCGGCGTGAACCCGCTCTACCGCGAGGCCGAGGTCGCCCACCAGCTCGGCCACAGCCGGGCCTCGCTCGTGCTCGCCGACGACGCGTTCGCCCCCGTCGTCGACGCGGCCCGGCCCGCCGGGGTCGACCGGCTCGGCTACGGCGCCGAGCTGGACGCGCTGCTCGCAGCGCAGCCCGCCACCGAACCGGAGACCGACCTCGACGAGAACGACGTCGCCCTGATCGTCTACACCTCCGGCACCGAGGCCGCCCCGAAGGGCGTGCTGATCCCGCACCGCAACTACCTGGCCTCCACCGCCCCCGCGTGGGGCTGGGGCCTGGACACCGGGCCGCGCGACACCTGGCTGTTCGTCATGCCGTTCCACACGATCGCCGGGCTCGGGTCGATGACCAGCCTGACGCTGATGGGCGCCACCCTCGTGCTGCCCGCGAGCGCCGACCCGGCCACGGCGCTCGGGGTCATCGGACGCGAGCGCGTCACCGTGATCGCACAGACCCCGACCTTCTACATCGCGCTGTCCGCCCAGGACGGCTTCGGCCCCGGCACGGTCGGCCAGGTCCGCCGGTGCATGACCTACGGCGGGCAGATCCCGCCGCACGTGATCGACGCGTGGTCGGCGGCCGCCCCGGAGGTCCTGTGGGGCACCTACTGGGGCCAGTCCGAACTCTCCCAGCTCGGCACGGTCGGCTTCTTCCGCACCCTGGACGAGGTCCCCGGCGGCGACCCGACCTGGATCGGGAAGCCGGTCACCCACCTGGAGATCCGGGTCGTGGACGCCGAGGACCGCGACGCCGAGGTGGGCGAGCTCATCTGCCGCTCGCCGTCGGCGATGCTCGGCTACCTCGACGATCCCGAGCGCACCGCCGCGGTGTTCCGCGACGGCTGGGTGCGCACCGGCGACATGGTGCGGATCGACGCCGACGGGAACCTGTTCTTCCACGACCGTCTCAAGGACATGATCAAGACCGGCGGGATGAACGTGTCGTCGCAGGAGGTCGAGCGGGTCGTGCACGAGCACGCCGGTGTGGAGCGGGCCGCCGTGGTGGGGCTGGCCGACCCGTACTGGTCCGAGGCCGTCACCGCCTTCGTCGTGGCCCGGCAGGGGTGCGAGCTCACCGCCGAGGAGCTCGTCGCGCACTGCCGGGCCCGGCTCGCGGCCTACAAGGTGCCCAAGGCGGTCCACCTGGTGCCCGAGCTGCCGGTCGACCCGCAGGGCAAGATCCTCAAGCGGCGGCTGCGCGCGGCGGAGGCCGCCGGGTCCTGACACCCGGGGCGAGACCGCCCCGGGTGTCCCGGGACGCCCCCGTCAGGGGTAGGTGTGGAAGCCCCGCCCGGTCTTCTTGCCGAGCAGGCCGGCGTCGACCATCCGGGCGAGCAGCGGCGGCGGGGCGTACAGCGGCTCCTTGAACTCCGCGTACATCGACTCCGCGACGGCCTGCACGGTGTCCAGGCCGATCAGGTCCGACAGCGCCAGCGGGCCCTGCGGGTGCGCGCAGCCGCGCACCAGGCCCTCGTCGATGTCCTCGGCGGTGGCGAACCCGGACTCCATCATCCGGATCGCCGAGAGCAGGAACGGCACCAGCAGCGCGTTCACCACGAACCCGGCGCGGTCCTGGCAGTCGATGGCCTTCTTGCCCAGGCCGCCCTCGACGAAGGTCCGCGCCCGGGTCAGCGTGTCTTCGGCCGTCATCAGGCTCGGGACCAGCTCGACCAGCGACAGCACCGGCACCGGGTTGAAGAAGTGGATCCCGACGACCTTCTCCGGCCGCCCCGTCGCCACCGCCAGCTTCATGATCGGGATGGACGACGTGTTGGACGCCAGCACCGCGTCCGGGTCGGCCACGAGCCGGTCCAGCTCCCGGAAGATCCCGGTCTTGAGTGTCTCGTCCTCCGCGATCGCCTCCACGACGAGCTCGCGGTCGGCGAGCGCGTCGAGCCCCTCGACGACCTCGAGACGGGCCAGGACCTCCTCCGCGGAGCCGATCCGGCCGCGCTTCTCGGCCCGGGCCAGCGACGACTCCAGGCGGGCCCGCCCGGCGGCCACCGCCGCGGCGGAGGTCTCGACGACCCGCACGCCGTACCCGGCGCGGGCCGCGACCTCCGCGATCCCCGATCCCATCTGGCCGCAGCCGACGACGCCTACGCGCTCCATGCGCACCTCGTTCCCCTCGGGCGCCCCGGGATCACCGGGACGCGGTCGACCCGTCGAGGCTTCCGTCGCGGGGGCCGCGCGCACAACCCGGCGCCCCGCGGCGTGCGCGGACTCACCCGCCCAGCGGTCAGCGCCGCTCGGCCGTGCTCCCGACGGCGGGCAGCTGGACGGTGGGGGCGTCCGGCGCGGCGGGGCCGACCGGCGCCGGCTCCGGGGCCTCGGGACGCGCACCGGGCGGCGGGCCGCCGCCGCCGCGCAGGCTGCGGACCACCGAGAGCTCGGGGGCGAAGCGCGAGCGCAGCACGACCAGCGTCCGGAGGGTGGCGACGCCACCGGCGGCCGCGGCCGCCGCGAGGGTCAGCAGGTCGATCCCGAGCGGGCGCACGAGCGTCGCGACGCCCCAGGTCGCGACGACGGTCAGCACGAGCGCGGGCAGGTGCTTGAGGTACATCCGCAGCACCGCGCCCATCAGCCCGGGCGAGACGCGCGCGGAGAACTGCAGCATCACCAGGAAGTGGATCACGATGGCGAGCGACGCCCCGGCCGCGACGCCGGTCAGGCCCCACAGCAGCCCGCCGGTCACGGTGAGGGCGACGACGTAGCCGGCGTAGAGCCACTGCCGCCACGCCGCGCGGTAGACCGCCCCGGTCGCCCGGGTCAGCGAGGTGCTGATCTTGTAGGAGGTGCGCGGCAGCAGGACCAGCGCGAACAGCTGCACCAGCGGGACGACGGCGTCCCACTGGTCGCCGAGCAGCACCCGCACGACCTCGGGGGCGAGCACGCACAGCAGCACCGCGGCCGGTGCGGTGACCAGCGCGACCAGGCTGGCGCTGCGGACGTAGGCGGCGCGCAGGCGCGGGCCGTCGTCGCGGACCCGGGCCATCGCCGGGAACAGCGCCTTGTCCGCGGCGCCGCCGATGATGTTGGCGGGCTCGGACAGCAGGTTGTAGGCGCGGCCGTAGACACCCAGCGGGGCCGTGCCGAGCGCGTTGGCGACGACGAGCTTGTCAGCGTTGAGCGCGAACCAGTTGCCCAGCTGGGCCAGGGAGAACCCGGCGCCGTAGCCGAGCAGCGGGCGCAGCCGCGCCCACGTCGCGGACGGCCCCTCCGGGCGCAGCCGCGGGCGGGTCAGCGCGAGGTAGCCGAGGCACTTGGCCGCACCGGCGGCGATCTCGCCGAAGGCCAGCGCGCTCGCGCCGAAGCCGGCGGCGGCCAGCGCCACGCTGACCCCGATCAGGGCCGGACCGGCGGCGACGAGGTCGACCGTCGCCATCGAGCGGAACCGCAGGTCGCGCTGCAGCAGCCCGAGCGGGGTCGCGGCGCCGCCGGCGAGCAGCAGCGCGATCGACAGCAGCGGGAGCAGCCCGGAGTCCGCGGGCAGCCCGACCAGCGGGCTGAGCACCGGCGCCCCGAGCGCGAGCACCGCCGCGAACACCGCGGCGGTCAGCACCGAGAACCAGAACGCCGCGGTGATGTCGCGCTCGCCCAGGTCCTCGCGGTGCACCAGCGACGCGGCGACGCCGAGCTGGGTCACCAGCTGGGTCAGCCCGACGACGAGCAGCGCGGCCGCGGCCGCACCGAACTCGTCCGGGGTGAGCAGGCGGGCCAGGGCGACGGTCGCGCCGATCTGCAGCACCGCCTGGCCGACGGTCCCGGTGAAGGCCCAGGCGAAGCCGCGCGCGGTGCGGGCGGTCAGCGACGCACCGGCACCGGGACGGTCCGGCCGGGGCTCCGGGCCGACCCGCTGCAGCGGGCGGGTCGGGTCGTCGGACGGGTCGCCTCCGGGTCCGGTCACGCGGGGTCCTCCGGTTCTCGGGCGGGTCAGCGCGTCCCGCGGAGTGCGGGATGCAACCGTCCGACGGTACCGAGGGCCCCCGCCCAGGCGAGCTGGGTGGCCGCGCGGCGGGCGGTCTCGCCGCGCCGGGGCGCGCCCAGCAGCCGGGCGCGGTTCATGCCCGAGATCGCCGGGTGGAACACCGAGTTGCCGACCCCGCGGGTCAGGACCAGGTCCGGCAGCCCCTCGACCGACGCGCGGTAGGAGTCCGGGACCCCGTTGAGGCTCCAGCAGTGCTCCCAGTCCGGCGCCGGGTCCGGGTAGGGCAGGACGAACTCCAGGTCCAGCACCTTGAGCCCGGCCCGGTCGTCGTACACCAGGTTGTGCGGGGACAGGTCGAGCACGAAGCGGCCGCGGTCGTGCAGGTCGCGGCAGAAGCGCAGCAGCGCGCGGACGACCTCGGGCCGCAGCTGCGCGAGCTCGCCGGGCAGGCGGCGCAGCACGTGCCGGCCGGTGTCGCCGTAGAAGGGGGTGAGCAGCCAGTTGTCGCCGCGCTCCAGCAGCTCGGGGACCTCGGGCAGGTCGCCGAGCGCGAGCCGCGCGTCGAGCTCGCGGTCGAAGGCCTCGCGGGCGCCGGGCCGGAACACCTTGCACACCGACGGCCCGTGCACCGGGTGGTGCACCAGCGCGACGCGGGCGCGGAAGCCGGGCGAGGTGCCCCCGAGCATGCGCACGACCGGGAACGGCATCGAGCAGCGGCGGGCGAGCGCGGCCACCGGGGCGACGAGGCGCTCGCGCAGACCCGGGTCGCCGACGGCGTCGATCAGGTCGAGGGCCTGCTCCGGCGAGGACGACGCCTGCACCGGCAGGTAGCGGTCGCGCGGCGGGACGCGGCGCAGCACCCGCTTCTCGGTGTAGTCCAGCACGGCCAGGACCCGGTCCGCCGGTGCCCGCACGCCGGACATGCCGACCGGGGCGACGACGTCGCAGGCGATGACCAGCGCGTACGGCGCGCCGCACGGCACCGGCCGGGCCGGCGGGGCCGGGACGATCCCGCGGACCCGTGCGGCCTGCAGGTCGTCGAGCACGATGACATCGAGGATCTCGAGCCCGCGCGCGACGCCGGCGACCGCCTCGTCGAGCAGCGGCGCGGCCGCCGACCGGACGACGAACACCGACAGACCCCGCCAGGAACCCGCGCCGTCCGCGGTGACCGGCCGGATCTCCTCGAGCGTCATCGACTCGTCCCGAACTGTCGCTCCATGGGCGAATCGTAGGGGGTGGCTGAACACGCGGTTAACTCGACCGGTCCTGTGCCCGTCGCCGGGATGGCCGATCCACCCGTTCGTGTCGCGGCACCGGGGTGACGGCCGGACGGCCGAGCAGGGCCCCGTGCGCCCGGACCCGCGGCCGGGTGCGGGTACCGCGCCCGGTCACTAGGTTCGGCCGGGTGAGCAGCGCCGACCCCGCCGACCTGGCCGACGTGTACCGCGACCTGCACCGCCACCCCGAGCTCTCCTTCGCCGAGACCCGCACCGCGGGCGTCGCCGCGGGCCGGCTGCGCGCCGCCGGCTACGAGGTGACCGAGGGCGTCGGCCGGACCGGTGTCGTCGGGGTGCTGCGCAACGGGGAGGGCCCCACCGCGCTGCTGCGCGCGGACATGGACGCGCTGCCGGTCACCGAGGAGACCGGGCTCGCCTACGCCAGCACCGCCCGCGCGACGACCCGCGACGGCGAGGAGACCGGCGTCGCGCACGCGTGCGGGCACGACATGCACGTCACCTGCCTGATCGGGGCGGCGCAGGAGCTCGCGGCCGCCCGCGACACCTGGGCGGGCACGCTGCTCGTGGTGTTCCAGCCCGCCGAGGAGTTCGGCGCCGGTGCCGACGCCATGCTCGACGACGACCTCTACGCGCGTTTCGGCACGCCGGACGTCGTCCTCGGTCAGCACGTCGCCCCGCTGCCCGCCGGGCTGCTCGCCGTCACCCCGGGCCCGGCCTTCGCCGGCAGCGACACCCTGCGCGCGACCCTGCACGGCTCGGGCGGGCACGGCTCGCGCCCGGAGACGACGGTCGACCCGGTGCTGCTCGCCGCGGCGACGGTGCTGCGGCTGCACACGATCGTGCCGCGCGAGGTCGCGGCGAGCGAGACCGCCGTGCTCAGCGTGGGCACCCTGCGGGCCGGGACGAAAGAGAACGTCATCCCGGACTCCGCGGAGCTCGGGCTGACCGTGCGCTCCTACACCGCCGCCGTGCGGGACCGGGTGCTGGCGGCCGTGGAGCGCACGGTGCGCGGCGAGGCGGCCGCGTCCGGCGCGCCGCGCGACCCCGAGGTCCGGCTGCTGGAGTCGTTCCCGCCGGTGGTCAACGACGCCGCCGCCGTCGGGCGGACGCGCACCGCCCTGGCCGCGGTCACCCCGCTGCCGGTGGTCGACCCCGGCCCGGTGACCGGCAGCGAGGACGTCGGCCGGTTCGCGGTCGCCGCCGGGGTGCCGTGCGTGTTCTGGCTGCTCGGCGGGGCGGACCCGGCCGCGTTCGAGGGCTGCACGACGGTGGAGGAGATCCGGGAGCGGACCGCGTCGCTGCCGTCCAACCACTCCCCCCGCTACGCGCCGGTGATCGAGCCGACGCTCTCGACGGGGGTCGCGGCACTCGTCGCGGCGGCCCGGGAGTGGCTGCCCGCCGGCTGACCGGCCCGGCTCAGACGGCGGGTGCGCGCAGCGCGTGCACCGCGACCCGCGCGGCGGCGCCGATCGCCGCGTCCGCGCGGGGCACGGTGGCGTCGCTGCGGGCGGCGTGGGTGTAGACGGCGACCGCGACCGGGTGCTCCCCCGGGTAGGTCACGACGCCGACCTCGTTGCGGACCGCGCCGACGGTGCCCGTCTTGCCCGCGACCGCGGCGGCCGCGGGGAATCCCGCGCGCAGCCGGTGCGGCCAGATCTGCGCGCCGAGCACCCGGCGCGCGAACGCCGTCGACGCCGGCGAGGCCAGCTCCCCGCGCCACAGCAGGGCGAGCAGCGCCGTGGTGTCGGCCGCGGTGGTCGAGGACCCGTAGACCGGGCTGAGCGCGCGGATCTCGACGGGCACGTCGTTGTCGGCGAGCACCCCGAAGGCCGCGGCGACGTCGTCGGTTCCGGTGTCGGCGAGCAGGTCGGCGAACACGTCGTCGGTGCCGCCGCGGATGCGGGTACCGCCCAGCCCCAGCTCGGCGGGCAGCGCCGCCACCCGGTCGCGCCCCACCCGGGTGTGGACGACGTCGGCCGCGGCGTTGTCCGACGCCGTCACCATCGACGTCACCAGGTCCCGCCAGCTCATCGTGACCGGGTCGGACAGCGCGGAGATCCCGGTGCCGCCTGCGGTCCGGCGCTCGGGCACGACGACCGGCTCGCGCGGGTCGATCCGGCCCGCGTCGACCTCCCGGCAGTACGCGACGAGCACGAAGACCTTGTAGACCGACGCCATCACCACCGGCACGTCCGCGCCCGCGCCGACCGCGCGCCCGGCCCAGCCCGACCCGTCGCCGGTGACCGGGCGGGCGTGCAGCCAGCCGCGCACCCCGGCGTCGCGGAACACGGCGCGGACCGCGGCGGCGGTGCTCACGCCCCCTCCCGCAGCACCCCGGCCAGCGCGTCGACGACGCCGTCGGGCACGCCGTCGCGGTGCACCACCCGCACCCGGAACGGCACCGGCGCGCCGGCGGGCTCGCGGCGGGCGACGCCGTCGGCGCCGAGCCCGGGGTCGGCGGTCAGCGCGAACGCCGCACCGGTCGCGACCAGCGCGAGCGCCTCCGCGGGCGACGCCGCCCCGGCCGCGGAGGCCGGGCAGCCGCGCGTGTCGAGGGTGTCGAGCAGCAGGTCGTGCGCGGCCGGTGCGTGGGCGCGGGGCGCGGTGGCCAGCGCCAGCCCGCGCAGGGCGCGCAGCACGACGGGGCCCGGCCCGGCCGCGGGATGGCCCGCGGGCAGCAGGACCGCCGTCGGGAGCGCCACCACGGGCCCGCCGCGCGCCGACTCCAGCACCGTGGGGTGCGCGACGACCGCGACGTCCAGGGTGCCGTCGGAGACGGCGTCGACCAGCGCGACCGTCGTCGTCACGGTGGGCGCGACGCGCAACCCGGTGACCGCGGCCGCGCGCGCGGCGAGCCGCGCCGTCGTCGCGGGGCCGAGGTCGGCGACGACGCCGAGGCGCAGCAGCCGGGCGGCGTCGGCGTGCCGGGCCGCGGCGCGGGCGAGGGCCTCGGCGTCCTCCAGCAGGGCGCGGGCGCGCGGCAGCAGGTCCCGCCCGGCCGCGGTCGGCGCGACGCCGCCGGGACCGCGGTCGAACAGCACCACGCCGAGCCGGGCCTCCAGGCGGCGCAGCCCCTGTGACAGCGGCGGCTGCGCCATCCCCAGACGGGCCGCCGCCCGGCCGAAGTGACGTTCCTCGGCGACGGCGACGACGAAGCTCAGGTGCCGCAGCAGGTCCACCGGCCTCACCCCATATCCATCGAGTATCACACGCGGAGCACGATGATATTCGCGCTATCACCCCTCCCTGCGCCACCGTGCGTCCATGACGATCTCCCGCCGCTCCCTGCTGCTCACCGGTGCCGCACTCGCCGGAGCCGCGCTGACCGGCTGCGCGGGCGCGCCCGCCCCGGCGGCGCCGGCGCCGGCCGCTCCGGCACCCGTACGACCGATCCCGGCGATGGCGGAGGTGGAGCGGCGCTGGGGCCGCACCGTCGGCGTGCACGTGCTCGACACCGGGACCGGCGTCGCGGCCGGGCACCGCGACGGCGACCGCTTCCTGCTCTGCTCGGTGACCAAGGCCCTGATGGCCGGGTTCGTGCTGCACCGCTCGCTGTCCGACCCCGGGCTGCTCGACCGCACCGTCCGCTGGAGCCGCGCGGACCTGCTGGAGTACGCACCGGTCACCACGCGCGCCCTCGGCACCGGGCTGACCGTCGCGCAGCTGTGCGAGGCCGCCGTCACCGTCTCGGACAACACCGCGCACAACGTGCTGCTGCGCGAGGTCGGGTCCCCCGCCGACCTCACCGCCTGGCTGCGCGGCACCGGGGACACCGTCACCCGCTCCGACCGCACGGAGACCGCGCTCAACGACCGCGACGGCGACCGCGACACCTCGACCCCCGCCGCGCTCGGCGCCACGCTGCGCACGCTGGTGCTCGGCGACGCGCTGCCGCCCGCCCAGCGCGACCGGCTCGCGGGCTGGCTGCGCGCGAACACCACCGGCGACCGGCAGATCCGCGCCGCCGTCCCGCCCGGCTGGACGGTCGGGGACAAGACCGGCACCGGCCCGCTCGGCCAGCGCAACGACTCGGGCGTGCTCTACCCGCCCGACGGCGCCCCGGTCGTGCTGACGGTGTTCACCGTCCCGGCCGACCCCACCGACAAGGCCCGGGGCGAGGCGGCCGTCGCCGACGCGGCCCGGGCGGCGATCGCGGCGGTACGCGCCTGAGCGCACCGCCCGCGCGGGGCCGGGGTCAGATGCGGGTCAGCACCGCGCGCAGGATCGCGACCTGGCCGATCGGGCTGGGGTGCAGCCCGTCGTCCTCCCAGAAGTCGCCGCGCAGCGGCATCCGGGACAGGTCGACGGCGTCGGGATCGACGTCGCGCACGATCGCGACGAGGCCGGGCATGTCCGCGCCGTCCCACCACTCCCCGGTGAGCTCGCGGGTCAGCCCGGCCCGGCCCGGGTCGAGCGGCGGCGGCACGACGAACCGGACCCGCGCACCGGCCTCGGTCTCCAGCAGCAGCCGCAGCGCCCGCAGGTTGCGGCCGGTCTCCTCGGCCGACACCATCCGGATCCCGGTGGCGGCCCCCTCACGGCGCACGTCGTTGGTCCCGAGCATCACCAGCACCCGGGTCGGCATCCGGGAGACGAGGACCGGTCCCAGCGCGAGCGCCTCCGAGCTGGTCCGCCCGGACAGCGCGAGCACCTCCACCGAGGCCTCGGGCTCGGCCATCGGCACGAGCTCGGCGAGCAGCCGGGCCCAGCTCAGGCGGTCCGCCGAGATCGAGTCCCCGACCACGACCACCCGCTCGCCGGGTCGCAGCGCCATCCGCCGCAGGCCGTCCGCGACCGGCGGCTCGCCGACGAGCGCCCCGGCCGCGGCCCGCACCCGTCCGCCCAGCTCCGCGCGCACCCCGGCGACGGCCGACGGGTCGAGCCCGGCGGTGACGGCCAGCAGCCGGTCGACCTCCTGCTCCTGCACGCCGAGCGCGGCGAACGCCGGCCAGGCCGTCAGGTCGGCGTACCGGATCAGCCGGGTCATCAGATCGCTGTCCACGCGTCCCCTCCGTGTCGGCGGCGGGACGAGCATGCCCGCCACGGCGCGACGGCCCGTACCCGGGACCGGGGCGTCACCCGATGGGTCGACGCACAAGGTGACGTCCATCACAGACGATCGGCGTTTGGCAGGCGATCCGCGCAGGTCGCCACCGGGAGTGAGGACGACCCCACCGGGAGTCAGGCGAGCCTGCGTTGCCTGGTGGGCCCCGGCGGGAACCGACACGCTCCCCCCATGACCACGGCCCAGGACATGCCCCAGGTTCAGCAGTGTTCCGCGACCAGCTGTTCGTACAACTCCGACTCCAGCTGCGGCGCGGGGGCGATCACGATCTCCGGTGACCACGCCGCGTGCGGCACGTTCGTCGAGATCTCGTTCCGCGGCGGCAACGGCAACGGGCTCGTCGGCGCCTGCCACCGCTCGGACTGCCGGTTCAACGAGAAGCTCGAGTGCACCGCGTCGTCGGTGAACATCGGCAAGGGTGCCGACGCCGCCGACTGCCTCACCTACGAGGCCAAGTAGGCCAGCTCCTCCGCGCGGACCTCGCCGGTCTCGTCGATGCGCAGCGCGTTGTCGGCGACGGCGAGGGCCGCCACGGGGTCGACGTCGTCCACGAGGACGGCGACCCCGTCCGCGGCGACCGCCCGCAGCGCGCTCAGCACGGTGCTGCGGTCGTGCGCGTCGAGGCCGTCGGTCAGGCGGTCGGCGAGGACCATCGCGGTCGGCCCCGTCCGGGCCGTGTCCACGGTGGCCAGCCGGTCCGCCGCCGACTCGGCCTCGCGGGCCCCGAGCCGGCGCACGACGGCGTCGTGCCCGTCCGCGCAGCGGCCGCTGGCGTCGTCGAGCCGGTTCATCATCCGGCGACGCTGCACCGACGGCCCCAGCAGCACCGTGATGCTGCCGGTCGGCACTCGCAGAGACATCCAAGCCCTCCCTCACCGGTACTGAGGCCAGGCTAACCGGGGATGTCGTCGGGGTGAAGGCCCTGAGATCGCCGTCGCGCCTGTCGCCGTCAGATCGTATATGATAGTCGTCGTGTCGACGGCCGACCTCGTGCTCGACCCCTCCCCGGGGCGGACCCCGCAGCTGCCCGACCGGATCGCGCTCGTCCTGCGCGACCGCATCCTCTCCGGCGAGCTGCGCCCGGGCACGTTCCTGCGGATGGACCGCATCGCGGCCGACCTGGGCGTCAGCCACACCCCGGTCCGCGAGGCCCTGCAGTCGCTGCGCGCGGAGGACATGGTGCACGCGGTGCCGCGGCGCGGGTTCGTCGTCGCCGAGCTGACCCGCGACGACGTCGCTGACCTGTTCGAGGTGCAGGCCGACCTGACCGGCACGCTCGCCGCCCGCGCCGCCGAGCGCCTGTCCCCCGCCGACCTGGCGCCCCTGCGCGAGCTCGCCGACCGGGTCGCCGACCTGTGCGCGCGCACCCCGGAGACCCAGGACCCCGCCGGGCTGGACCCGCTCGTGTCCGCCGAGCACCGGCTGCACGCGCAGGTCAACCGGCTCGCGGGCTCCCGCAAGCTCGCCTGGCTGGTGGGCCGCTCGTCGCACTACCTGCCGGCGCACTTCTACACCGGCTCCCCCACCTGGCGGGCCGGCGCCCTGGACGCGCACACCGTCCTGCTCGACGCGCTCGCCGCGGCCGACCCCGACGCCGCCCGCGCGGCCATGCGCCGGCACGTGCTCGACGGACGCGACCTGCTGCTCACCCATCTGGACCGCACCGGAATGTGGACCGACCACGGAGGAGACACCTGATGCCCGTCACCCTGACCGAGGACCAGGCCGACCTGGCGAACGCGATCGGCGAGTTCTGCCGTCGCGAGATCGGGTCCAAGGAGCGCCGCGACGAGCTGACCGGGGGCGGGCGGCACCCGCACTCCGACGAGATCTACCGCAAGATGGCCGGGCTGGGCTGGCTCGGGATCGCGGCCCCCGAGGAGTACGGCGGCGCCGGCCAGGGCATGCGCGAGCTGCTGGTGTTCCTGGAGGAGACCGCCTACAACCAGGCCCCGATCTCCGGGTTCGGCACCACGGTCATCACCGCCGCCGCGGTGGAGAAGTTCGGCACCGACGCCCAGAAGCAGGAGCTGCTCGGCGGGATGTGCCGGGGCGACGTGCTGTCGATCTCGATGTCCGAGCCCGAGGCCGGCTCCGACGTCGGCGGCCTGAAGTGCCGTGCCACGAAGACCGACACCGGCTGGCGGATCGACGGCCAGAAGACCTGGTGCTCCAACGCGCACATCGCGTCGCACATCCTGCTCGTCGCGCGGACCTCGACCGAGGGCGGCAAGCACGACGGGCTCACGATGTTCGTCGTCCCCGCCGACGCGCCGGGCCTGACGATCCGGGGCATCGAGACGATGGGCGGCAAGGAGGTCAACGACCTGTACTTCGACGCCTGCGAGCTGCCGGCCGACGCCGTCGTCGGGACCGAGGGGCAGGGCTGGCGCCAGCTGATGGCCGGACTCAACCTGGAGCGGATGATCCTGGCCGGACTGATGCTCGGGCTGGCGCGCCGCGCGTTCGACGACACGGTCGCCTACGTCAAGGAGCGCACCCAGTTCGGCCGCCCGGTCGGCAGCTTCCAGGCGATGCGCCACCGCATCGCCGACAACGCCACCGAGCTCGCCGCGACCCGCCTGCTGGTCCACGACACGGCGCGGACCATCGACGAGGCCGAGCCGGGCGCGCTGTTCCCGCGCGAGGCGTCGATGGCGAAGCTCAAGGCCACCGAGCTGGCCAAGCACCTGTCCCTGGAGGGCATGCAGATGCTCGGCGGCTACGGCTACGCGACCGAGTACGGCATGGAGCGGCTGCTCCGGCAGAGCGTGGTGTCGACGGTGTACGGCGGGACCTCGGAGATCCAGCGCGACATCATCGGCAAGTCCTACGGCCTGTAGCGGGTCAGGCCGCGGGGCTCCGGGTGAGCTCCGCGGCCGCGTCCGTCGCACCCCAGCGCGACCGCGGCGTCGGGACCGCGCGCACCGGACCCGCCGCAGACCGCACCCGCGCCGCCTCGGCGGCCCGCCGGATGTGCGCCGGGACGAGCCCCGAGCGGGCCGGCAGGACCATCGGCGGCACCGCGCCGCCGTTGCGGCGGACCTCGCGGGAGCGCTGCAGGTAGGCCCACCCGCCACGGGCGAACCGGCCGCCGCGCTCCAGCAGCCCGGTCGAGGGCATCGCCTCGCCGGCGCCGGACTCGCGCTCGGAGATGTGGCGCAGCCGTGCGACCGCCGCGGGCAGCCGGCGCAGCGCGACCGCGCGGCCCTGCGGGGACAGCGCGACCTTGGCCAGGAAGCTGCCCAGCCCGACGGCGTAGCCCTCGAGCTGCGTGCGCAGGGCGGCCTGGTCGGGGCGGTGGTGGTGCCAGAGGTAGGCGCCGGGGGCGTAGCCCAGGACGTGTCCGGCCAGGATCATGCGGACGAGGAACTCGCAGTCCTCGCCGCCGTGGGTGGGGGTGCCGGGGCCCATGGCCTCGTCGAAGCCGCCGACGGCGCGGGCGGCGGCGGCGCGGACGGCGAGGTTGGCGCCGATGCCGAACAGGCCGGGGGCGAAGGGGAAGATCGGGGAGTCCGCGGGGGGCTCGGCGAGGGTGAAGCGGCGGGGGGTGAAGCCCTTGTTCCAGGCCAGGGCGATGTCGGCGGCGCGTTCCTCGGGGCTGGCGAGGCGGGCGGCGAGGACGGGGCCGGAGACGCAGGCGAGGTCGGGGTCGCCTGCGAAGGCGCCGGCGATGCGGGAGGCCCAGGCGAGGTCGACCTCGGTGTCGTCGTCGGTGAAGGCGACGAGCGCGGTGCGGGCCTCGGCCAGGCCGCGGTTGCGGCCCACGGACGCGCCGCGGCGGGGCTCGCGGACGTAGCGCACACGGTCCGAGCCGGTGTCGAGGACCGCCTGCCGGGTGCGCTCGTCGTCCGGGTCGTTGTCCACCACGACGACCGACAGCGCGGGGTGGTCGGAGGCCAGCACGGCGCGCAGGCAGCGGGCCAGCGACTCGGGACGGTTGCGGGTCGCGACGACGACGGTGATCGGCTCCGTGCCGGCCGGGGCGGCCTCGACGGCCTCGACCGGGCCCAGCCCGGCGACGGCGGCGGAGAGCTCCGCGGCCGTGGCCCGGCCCGCACGCAGCGGCACGGTGACCTGGCCCTGCGGGGTGCCCCCGACGGTCACGAGCAGGCGTGCGGCGCCGAAGCGCGGGTCGACGTCGAGGTCCGCGGCCGGGGCGAGCCGGTCGAGCTCGCCCACCCAGGTCGGTACGTCCGGAATCGTCGCCATGCACACCATGGTGCTCATCGCCGCTGTGACGACGCTGAGGACCATGCCGGGACCGCGCCCAGATCCTCCTGCGGGACAGCACCGTCGGGGCCGTCACACTCCGCAGACTCTCCCATCACGTGAGGGTACGGTCGTCGTGATCGCGCGTCCCCGGCGTCGTGGCCCGCGCCCGCCCCCTCCCCCGACGTGAAAGCGACCCGTCGCACCGTGTCCCGCACCACTCCGGCCCTCCCCGGCCCGCCCGACCTCGCCGCGCTGCGCGCGCGGTGGACCCCCCGGCTGCTGCGCACCGAGGTCCTCGCGGGCCTCGTCGTCGCGCTCGCCCTGATCCCCGAGGCCATCGCCTTCTCGATCATCGCGGGCGTCGACCCGCGGGTCGGGCTGTACGCGTCGTTCACGATGGCCGTCGTCATCGCCCTCTGCGGCGGCCGCCCGGCGATGATCTCGGCCGCGACCGGTGCCATCGCGCTGGTCGTCGCGCCGCTCGCGCGCGAGTACGGCGTCGAGTACCTGTTCGCGGCCGTCGTGCTGGGCGGCCTGCTGCAGGTCGCGCTGGCCGCGGCCGGCGTCGCGAAGCTCATGCGGTTCCTGCCGCGCAGCGTGATGGTCGGCTTCGTCAACGCACTCGCGATCCTGATCTTCACCTCGCAGGTGCCGCAGCTGGTCGGCGTGCCGTGGGCGGTCCTCCCGCTCGTCGCGGTGGGGCTGGCGATCATCGTCGGGCTGCCCCGGCTGAGCCGTGCGGTCCCGGCGCCGCTGGTGGCGATCGTGGTGCTGACGGCGTTCACCGTGACCGCCGCGGTCGCCGTGCCGACCGTCGGCGACCAGGGCGAGCTGCCGGACACGCTGCCGTTCCTGCACGTCCCGGCGGTCCCGTTCAGCGCGGAGACGCTGCGGATCGTCGCCCCGTACGCCGTCGGCGTCGCCCTGGTCGGGCTGATCGAGTCGCTGATGACCGCGCGGCTGGTCGACGACATCACCCGGACCGGCTCGGACAAGACCCGCGAGTCCTGGGGCCAGGGCGTCGCGAACGTCGTCACCGGGTTCTTCGGCGGTATGGGCGGCTGCGCGATGATCGGCCAGACGATGATCAACGTGAAGGCGTCCGGGGCCCGGACCCGGCTCTCGACCTTCCTGGCCGGGGCGTTCCTGCTGGTCCTGGTCGTCGGGCTCGGCGAGGTCGTGGCCCTGATCCCGATGGCCGCGCTCGTCGCCGTGATGATCATGGTGTCGGTCGGCACCTTCGACTGGCACAGCGTGCGGCCCACGACGCTGCGCCGGATGCCGCGCAGCGAGACGGCGGTGATGCTGACGACCGTCGCCGTCACCGTCGGCACGCACAACCTGGCCTTCGGCGTCGGCGCCGGTGTGCTGGTCGCGTCGGTGCTGTTCGCGAACCGGGTGTCGCGCCTGGTCGAGGTCGATCGGGTCACCGACGGCGACGGCGGCGTCGTCTACCGGGTCCGCGGCCAGCTCTTCTTCGCCTCCAGCAGCGAGCTGCCCGGCTCGTTCACCCCCGACGACGACCCCGCGGACGTGACGGTGGACCTGTCCGCCGCGCACGTGTGGGACGCCTCGACCGTCGCCGTGCTCGACGACCTGCACCGGCGCTACGAGCGCGCCGGGCGGACCCTGACCGTCACCGGGATGAACGACGACAGCCGGGACCGGCACGCGCGACTCGCCGGGCGCCTGGGCGCCGGGCACTAGC